>NZ_JBTNDH010000029.1:0-44210 GCF_054511095.1 Arthrobacter sp. TMN-49
CCCCCTACCCCCCCCCCCCCCCCCCTCCCTCCCCCCCCTCGTCCCCCCCCCCCCCCTCCCCCCCCCCCCCCCCCCCCCAGCGCCGTCTTTTCTGCTCCCGGGGTCGCTACTTGGCCTGGCTGCGCTTTTCGGCAGCCTTCAATTCCTTGCGGATGCTACGCCCGCGCAGGCCCATTGACGCCATGTGCGCCAGGAGGCCGACGCCGATGAACGGCAGGGCAACGAACGTCATGGCGGGTGTTGTTGTCACGGCACCGATCACAATGATCACAATGCCAATGAACGTCAGGCCCATACCGCCAAAAACAGCGCATTTATAGGCGGGCGGCGCGGTTTCCCAAAAGTCGTTAAGCACCACCCCAGTGTACGGGACGCGTTCGCGCAGACTTCTCGCCTTAGAAGAGCGATTCCTGCAACGCCGGCACCTCCGTGGCGTAGTCGCCCCAAGACACCTTGTGCCCCTTCAACGCCGAAAGATCCGCCACAAATGACACGCTTGAGTCATCCACGGCCACCAAAGCGTAGGGGCCCAGCATGGATACGAGCCGCATGCCGTGGGTGCCCGAGCCCAGCGGCTGCGGGTAGGCGACCCTGGGGGTGTTGGCTGTGATCGCGCCGGCGAAACTGCTTGGTTCCCACAGCTCATGGACAACCTCGAAGCCCTCCAGCGGGTGGGTTTGCAAAAACTCCCGTACGACGTCGGAGGTAGCCTGGTTGCCTGCCTCAAGGTGCGCTGTAGGCCGGGGTGAGAGCAGGGATGCCAGTTTGGCGGCCCCGCGGACAAATTGCGTCAAGCCCAGTTCCTTGGTTACCGCGTCTTCGAGCAGGCGCACCACGGCGCCGTCGCGGGCCAGCGCCACGTACTGCGCCACCACTGCACCCTGTTCAGCAAGGCGTCGCCATTTGCTCGGTTGCGAGGCTGTGCCCACCTTCGTGGTGCCGTCGGCAAACGTGGCAATGTACAGCCAGTGTGGCTGGGCCAAGTAGTCCCGCATTCCAGCCGGGGCATAGCCGCTGCGGTGAAAGTCGTGCATATGGCGTAGATCGTCCCGGGCAAAACAGGAACCGCATTGGAAGCCGCGCTCAGCCGCCTGCCCCGACGGGCAGCGACAATGCTGAGACTGACCAGCCCCCGCAACGCTGGTGTAGCCAAGACAATACCGGGCGGGAACGCCAGCCCCCGCGTGAACCCGAAACCGCAGCCACTGCCGAGCCGCCAGCGACACCAAGGCGTCGCCGTCGTCCGTGGTCAACGACAGCGAGGCCCCATCAGGCCCCCACGAGACGCCCCGGACCAGTCCGCCCTCAGGCACTGTCGGCTCGGCGCTGGCGGGATCCAACAGTTTAGAGCGCGGGCTGGACGCCGTAGGCGACGGCCAGTTTCATGATCTTCTCGGCCCGGCCCAGGCGGGGCAGGTCGGACCCGTCGCGGATTATGCCGCCGCGGGCGTTGAAGTCGTTCATGAAGTCGGTGGCCCAGGCCACGTCCGTGGGAGTGGGGCTGATGACTTCGTTGATGATGGTCGTCTGGTCCATGGCCAGGGCGAGCTTGCCGGTCATCCCCATGGAGACGGTGATGGCCGACTGTTCGCGCAGGATGGGGTGGTTGGTGCCCACCGTGGGGCCGTCAATGGGGCCGGGCAGGTTTCCGACGCGGCTGGCGACGACAAGCTTGGCGCGCGGGTAGGCCATGGCTTCGCGATCGGCCGACATTCCTGTGTCGCGGCGGAAGTCACCGGAACCGAAGGCCAAACGGAAGGCACCCTCGGCGCGGGCAATGTTGTTGGCTTCCTCGATGCCCAGGGCGGACTCCACCAGGGCCAGGACGCGTGTGTTGCCGTCGAGGCGGTGATACGTTTCCTTGACCTGTTCGGCCTGCTCGGTCTTGGCCAGCATGACACCCAGAAGGCCGGGGATGTTGCGCAAGCCGGCCACGTCGTCGGCCCAGAAGTTGGAGGAGACATCGTTGATGCGGACCCACGCCCGGCCGCCGTTGCGCAGCCAGTCAATGACGTCGCCGCGGGCGGCGTCCTTCTTTTTCGGGTCAACGGCGTCTTCAATGTCAAGGACGACGGCGTCGGCGCGTGATGCTGCCGCCTCGTCGAATATTTCCGGCCGGGTAGCGGGGACGAGAAGCCACGAGCGGGCAATTTCCGCCGGGATATTGCGGGTTCGGACGGGCTTGGAGACGGCTTCGTTACCAACGGTGCTAGACATATATCTACCGTATACGGACTGGCCCCCCAATGTCCTTGTGTCCACCCACAAAGCCGGGCATCTTTTACTAGTGCATTGCACCAGTGCCTCTACTTGCGCAGATAGTCGAGCAGCCGGGCGAAGGGTTCCATGTCACGGCCCTTCGCCGTGTCGGCCTCCGCGGCCATGGCCTTTTCAAGTTGTAGCTGGCTCATGTCCGACAACGACCAGCCCAGCGGCGCTGCAAGGGCAGGAACGCTATTGGGGGCCACTTCCACGACGGAACGATTGCCCAGCGCCTCCGCAACCGATTTGGCGGCGACGCTGCAAATGCTAGCGGCTTGACTGTCGGGGCACACGCTGGCGCTCGCCTCGAGGCGCTGGATCCACGCAGGCGCCCCTGACTGCAGTTCCTTGGCACCTTTGCCGATCAAAGGAACCATGAGTTCCGCGGCGGCCTTGGGTGCCCGTGCCACAATGTCCGATCCCGGAGAGTTTTGCAGGAACAGGAACACTGGAACCACGATCTCCGTTTTCGCGACCGTCTCCGTGCATCCATCAACCTCTTTCTTGGGGTCCTCTTTCGGCATGGTGGCAATCGCCACGACACACGCGTTGTGAGCCAGAACCGCCTTCTGCAGCACAGGCCACAGATCCGCGACAGTTCCCATCGCCGAGACTTCGGAGTAGCCACCGTCAATGAGCTGGAACCCGGGGTCCATTGGGCATTTCACACCACCTTTCCCGTCTGCAACCGCGGCCGCTGCCCGGCCACCCGGGGAAACGATGGGAAACCGGCCCGAGAGTAGGGTCGCTGTGGACCAACGGAGTTTCAGCGCGCATTGCGCCTCCTGGTCCAACAGATCCACCGATAGAGGGAATCCCTGCTGCGCTGTGCACTGAATTCCTTGTGGAGGCGCCCCGGTTGTGGTGACCGGAGCGGGAAGGTCCAGCTGGCTAATTACCACCCGGCATCCAGTACCGGTGTCCGTCGAATTCAGCAGGAGTGCCCCGGTGGGTCCAGCCTGGTCGGCACCAAAAGGGTAGGCCAGCTTGCCCGCCGACTGCTCCCACACCGATTCAACGAGGCCCGCCCTGTCATTCCAGGCCAGCAGCTCTTGGCCGGTTGCAGGGTCATTGAACTTTGTAGGGATCTTGAGACCCGTACTCGCCCCGACGATGTCGCCCACCAGTGCGCCGGTGACTGCTGCCGCCAACGGCCCCGATTGGGCCAGCTCCTTCATCTTCCCCACCGCGTCGACCCCGTACAACCGGCTCAGCGTCAGACCCAGAGATCCGCCGCTGACGCCCGACGACAAAATGACGGATCCGTTGGCGCAGCTATCCACCGGGGACAGCTTCTCAAAGGCCCGCACCGTCCAGCTGGCAGCTCGAATCCCTCCTCCTTCGGCTGCAACGAGGATCATGGGACGCACGCGCAGGTCCTGGGCAGTGCGTGCGTCCGCGTCGGACAGCCCCGATCCGTCGATAGCTTTTGTACAGGCAGACTTGTTCTTCAGCCACTCCCCCAGGCTACTTTCAACTGTGAGCCGTTGCTTCACCGAGTTAGTCCCCTCTGCCACCTTTGGGCTTGGACGCAAGTTGTGAAGATTAGTGGTCCCGCCAAAGGCTGTGCCAGCCAGCAAGGTGACAGCAATCAGTGTCAGTACGGGATTTGCCCTGAGCTTCATGCTGGCAAAGAGCCGCAGGGGCTTCTGCCCTTGCAATGACACCACCAGCAGGCCTATGACGACGGCCCACGCACCAACGAGCAGCGCCGCAGTCCCGGGCACACCCACCAAGCCGCTGGCCTGCACAGGCAGCACTGCAAAGAGAGCCAACACTGTGGTGAAGAAGACAAAAAGAACCACGGATCCGCTCGCGACTTCCGGGCCGGCCCACGCGCGTGGATCCATGAACTTCCCCCACGCCATGCGGTTCAGCAGCGCACCGATGGGGAATGCCAAAGCAGCTGTAAGGACTCCGACGATCCAGAAGGCCCAGGCCACTCCGATTTCATCATTCATGGCCTGACCCTGGGCCAGATGCAGCGCCAAGGGCGCCGTGAAGGACCTCACCAGGGATATTCCTGAAATGGCCAGGAACACCATGGCCAACACATCCCCGCAACGCCATGCATCCCAGGCGCGAAAGTAATCAGGGTTTTCGTATTGTGGAGTCGAAGCCTCACCAAGTCGTTTCTCGATGGCGAGACTCACGACAACTGCGAGGGTGGGAACAAGAAGGACTGCTATAAACGGCGCATCGACTGACCAATATTTATGGCCTGGAGTGAGGAGGGCTACAACAATAAACCCTACAGCCAGCAGTAGCGGGAGCACCATCCACAACTCATAGTGGGGCTTCTTGTCAGGAATGCTGCCTGGATTCCGACTCGTCAAATCGCGTGGAACATGGAAGATCTTCCAGATCAGTTCACTGCGCCGTCGACCCACAAAAAATATGCCAAAAACGACCACGAGGACTATGCAGCTCGTCACGAGGAAGGGAAGAATACCCGCCCCAATCCACGCCCTTTGGGTGTCCGGCAGCTGGTCATTGACACCTTCAATGGGCAACAATGCCAATGCCGCGATGAGCAGTATGGCAACGAGCGAGATCCTGTGAATGAAAAGCGCCCGCCACGTACGTTTCACAAGCCGAAAGAAGGACCTCCGCAACCGTGGATACGCAAAGGTGACTACAACTAGGCCAGCCAAGAACGCCCACTTCAATGTCGTCGCCACCAAGGCCACGGCTAACAAGCCCTGAACGGTCAGTGGTTCCGACGCGGGAGTCACCAAGACCTGGTGGAGGGTGCTGAGCTGAATCAAGCTCTCGGCTAGTTCACTGGCAAGAACGACGAAAACCAGGAAGCGAACCCAGCGCCGGCGCCAGAGCAGACGTAAGAGCAAGCCAGTGTAGAGGGCAGCAAAAAAGACATCAGCGATGAAATAGATGGCCAGCAGTGAAGCCACCTGGTCGCCGATGGCAGGGGTCCCCTGGATGGCTTCACCAGCTGCGAGGTCTGAACTAAAAGGCAGGCTGTGCCACACAGCCCAGTTTTCTTGGCCCAGGCGGGGATCGATTGCCTGGAGTGAGCTGGCGGAGGCGCTGCGGCCGGTTTCCGTGGCGGTGTCGGCAATGAGCCGATCCACCTCGGCCATGGCAATCCACACCGTCAGAGTCAGGACCGCCAGGGTTCCTGTCAACCATTTAGACATGCGGGCCCGAAACCATCGGGTCATGCGGCCCAGCTGCGCGTTCTCTCGTTCTGGAAGATCTGGCAGCGTGCCTGTGAACCAACTGACGAGTTCATTCATGACCGGCTCCTGACCCCGCAGAGAAACCAACACAGCATGTTGACTAAAGTGGACACCCGCCGCCATGCAACGTCAAGGATTGACTTTCTAGCTCTCCGGCATGATCATGGTGCGCAGATCCAGCTGGCGCAGCACCCTGTCCACCACCTCCGGGTCGGCCTCCGGTTCGCTGCGAGCGCTGAGGACCTCGGCCCGGGCCGCGTCCAGGGCGATGGTTTGCACGGCAATGGCCAACTCCCGGCCACGACGGCGGCGCTCGTCAGTGTCATCATTCTTCAGGCCGTCATCGAGGAGTTCCGCGTGCAGGCGCTTCATCTTGTCCTTGACCAGAGACAATTTCTCCGGTGGCAGGTTTTTGATGACCTCATTGTCCCGCAGTGCGGCAATCGCTGCCCCTTGGGCACGCAGGGCCAGCAGCTTGGCCGCCTCACGCTCCTCCACGCCGTCGTCGGTGGCTTTCAGGGCCCGCATGAGCCACGGCAGCGTGAGCCCCGGCAGCACCAGCGTGGTGAGCAGCACGGCGCAGGCGATGACGATGATCTCATGCCGCCCCGGGAATGCCTCCCCGGAGGGCAGCACGGTGGGAAGGGCCAGCGCCAAGGCCAACGTGGCCAGCCCGCGCATGCCACACCAGGTAAGAATGGTGACGTCCTTGATGCTGGTGGGCGGAAGGTCGCCGTCGTGCTTCTTGGA
The DNA here is from genome assembly GCF_054511095.1 of Arthrobacter sp. TMN-49. Classification (NCBI taxonomy): domain Bacteria; kingdom Bacillati; phylum Actinomycetota; class Actinomycetes; order Micrococcales; family Micrococcaceae; genus Arthrobacter; species Arthrobacter sp. TMN-49. The sequence continues at coordinate 6,213 of NZ_JBTNDH010000029.1, forward strand.
CAGCAGCGCCAACAGGCCGAACCACAGGAACCGGACCACCATCACCAGAACACTGATGGCGACGGCCGCGTGCAGCATCCCCCAAATGGCTGAGCCTTCTTCCTTGATGACCACACGGACTTCCAAGCCCACCAAGCCAAAGGCCAGGCCCGTCACGAGCAGTTCAACCACGTCCCAGAAGGCGGCACGGGTGATGCGCTCGGTGGCGTCCTCCGCACGGGCATGGCGTTTGATCTCCAATGCTGTGACCACCACGGCTATGACGCCCGAGGCGTGGACTTCCTCGGCCAGGATGTACGCGGCGAAGGGAACAATGAGGGTCACGGCGCTGCGAGCCACGGAGGAGGTGATGAGTTTGGTGATCACCCCCGTCACCCAGCCCATCAGCATGCCAACTGCCACGGCAATGACGGCACCGAGCAGGAATTTTCCCACCACACCGGCACCTAACGGCTCGCCGTCCATGGTGCTGGCCACGGCGGCTTGGAAGATCACGATTGCTGCCGCGTCGTTAAACAAGCCCTCACTTTGCAGGACTGTGATGAGTCTGCGCGGCATATGCACCCGCCCGGCAACCGATTCCACGGCCACCGGGTCCGGCGGAGCACACATGGCGCCCAGGGCGATGGCTGCCGGGATGCCAATACCCGGGATCAACAGCCACGCGGCACCGGCCACCATGGCCGTGGAAACCACCACTAAGGCAACCGCCAGCATGATGATGGTGCGCCAGCGGACCCGGAACACCGCCCAGGAGCTTTTCTGCGCAGTGGCAAACAACAAGGGCGGGAGGAAGATGGGCAGGATCAGCTCGGGGTCGATCCGCAGATCCGGGAACCCCGGAATGAACGTCAGCGCCCCCGCCATGATGAGCATGAGCACCGGGTAGGGCAGCTTGAGCCGGTCCCCCACGCCGACGGCAACTACTGTGGCGAAAAGAAGACCAATGATGAGTACAAGCTGTTCCACGCCCCTTATTTTACGGGGTCAACGCCACCTCAATGGGAACATCCCCGTCGGTGAACTCAATGGTGCGCATGATGGTCTTCGGGTCCGCCAGCACAGCGGCCGCCACCAGGGCAACGTTGGCCCGGGAGGTGTTGGTTGACTCAGCGGCGTTGCGCTCCGCCGCCGGGGTGGGGTCGATCAACCCGGTCGGTTCGGCCAGGGTAAGGGCTCCCGGGGCCAGGACTGTCCAGGCAAGGGTCGTGGAATGCAGGTGCGCGTCGGCAGCAGCCTTGGCTTGGGCATAGGCGAAGAAGCTGTTCTCCGGCGGCACCCCGTGGTCTGTCCGGGCGCCCAGGTAGGAGACCATGACGTAGCGCGGCACATCAGCCATGGACGCCGCATCCATGGTCGCGATGGCTGCGTCCCGATCCACCGCGTAGGTGCGTTCGGGGCCGCCACCGCCAGCACCGGCGGACCAGATGACGGCGTCCTGGCCGGTGAAGAGGTCGGCGAGTTCGGCAACCGAGGAGGATACGACGTCGTGCACCACAGGTGTGGCACCGGTGGCTGCGACGGCGTCGATCTGGGCGGCATTGCGGATCACCGAGGTGACTTCCATGCCTGCATCCTTGAGCAGCGGCGCCAGCAGCAGGGCAATTTTCCCGTGTCCGCCAATGATGAGAACCTTGTTCGGCATTTGTGCGCTCCTTTGTATCCTTCCCTGCGGAAGGCCGTGACGAGAGGTATGGCTACAGTTGGCGACCCCCGGTAAAACAAAAAACCCGTAGTCGCCAGGCCATCTGGCCCAAGACTACGGGTTTTCTTGCTGTAGCGGCACCGAGACTCGATCTCGGGACCTCACGATTATGAGTCGTGCGCTCTAACCAACTGAGCTATGCCGCCATAAATGAGATTGGCCCGTGCCCCCCGGACAAAACCGTCTTGACACGAGCCTTCTCATTTGCGAGCCCCCCACCGGAATCGATCCGGTGACCTCGTTCTTACCAAGAACGCGCTCTACCACTGAGCTAGGGGGGCAACGAGAGAATACATTACCAGTGGATTTGCCGGATGTGAAATCGAGAGAGGCGGAACGCTCTCCGAGCGGCGTGGCCGGCGCATATTCCGCTTCTGAAGCCGAGAATTTGGCGGAAAAATCCTCTACAAATCAAGGCATTTCACCGCGTCAACGACTTACGCATGACTTGCGTCACATGGATGTTCAGGCAAGAAAAGGGCCGGTTATCGCACAGGATAACCGGCCCTTTTTCTAGTGCCCTAGGGCGTGGTTGTTACCACTTGCCCTTGCTGTTGAAGCTCTGGCCACCTTCGTGACGGGGACGGCGGTCGCCGCCACCGTGACCTGTGTGGCTCTGGCCACGGTCGGCGCTGAAGCCGCGGTCAGCGCCGCGGTCAGCGCCACGGTCTGCACCGCGGTCACGGTCGCCGCGGAAGCCGCCGCTGCGGTCGCCGTCGAACTTCTTCTTGAAACCACCCTGGCCGCGGTCGGTGCGCTCTTCACGGGCCTTGTAAGGTGCTCCGGCGCTGGCGCCGCCACCGGAGGGGCGACGGCCCTTGTCCAGTTCAAGGTTGATGAGCTCGCCGCTGATGCGGGTCTTGCTCAGTGCACGCCACTGGTCCTTGCTCAGCTCAGCCGGCAATTCCACCAGGGTGTGATCGGCGCGGATGTCAATGCCGCCGATCTGCGCGGAGGACAGGCCACCTTCGTTGGCAATGGCACCAACGATGGAGCCGGGCATGACGCGCTGGCGACGGCCTACTGCGATGCGGTAGGTTGCGTTGCCCTCGGTCAGGGTGCGGGTCGGCCCGCGGGAGCCGAAGCCGTCCTTGGAGCGTTCCTTCTTCTGGTATTCCGGTGCTGCCGGCAGGTCGTTGACCAGCAACGGCTGACCACCCTGGGCCATAACGGCCAAGGCGGCTGCAATCTCCGATGCAGGCACGTCGTGCTCCTGCTCGTAGCTTGCGATCAGGTCGCGGAACTTGGCCACGTCCTGGCTGGCAAGCGTTTCGGTGATCTTCTCAGCGAACTTGCCCATGCGCAGCGAGTTGATGGTCTCCGCCGACGGCAGGTGCATCTGGTCCACCGGCTGGCGGGTGGCTTTCTCGATGGCGCGCAACAAGTACTTCTCACGGGGAGTCATGAACAAGATGGCGTCACCTGAACGGCCGGCACGTCCCGTACGGCCAATGCGGTGCACATAGGACTCGGTGTCGTGCGGGATGTCGTAGTTGATCACGTGAGTGATGCGCTCAACGTCAAGACCACGGGCGGCAACATCTGTTGCCACCAGGATGTCGATCTTGCCGTCGCGGAGAGCCTCAATGGTGCGCTCACGCTGCTGCTGCGGGATGTCACCGTTGATGGCGGCAGCCTGGAAGCCGCGTGCCTTCAACTTGTCGGCGAGGTCCTCGGTGGCCATCTTGGTGCGCACGAACGCGATGACGCCTTCGAAGTTCTCAACCTCGAGCACGCGGGTCAGGGCATCGAGCTTGTGCGGGCCCATGACCTGCAGGTAGCGCTGGCGGGTGTTGGCGCCCGTGGTGGTCTTGGACTTTACAGTCACCTCGGCCGGGTTGTTCAGGTACTGCTTGGAGATGCGGCGGATCTGGCCAGGCATGGTGGCGGAGAACAGGGCAACCTGCTTTTCCTTCGGCGTCTGGGACAGGATCTGCTCCACGTCCTCAGCGAAGCCCATGCGCAGCATCTCATCGGCTTCATCCAATACCAAGTACTGCAGGTTGGACAGGTCCAAGGAACCCTTGGAGAGGTGGTCGATGACGCGGCCGGGGGTACCGACAACAACCTGTGCGCCGCGGCGCAAACCGGCCAGCTGGGGGCCGTAAGCCGAGCCACCGTAGACGGGCAGTACGGAGAAGTTGTCCATGTACTTGGCGTACGAGGTGAAAGCCTCAGCAACCTGCAGCGCCAATTCACGGGTGGGTGCCAAGACCAGGATCTGGGTGTCCTTGGTGGGACCGTTGAGGTCCATCAGCTCAGCCATGCGGGACAGGGCGGGGACGGCGAATGCTGCAGTCTTACCGGTACCGGTCTGTGCCAAACCAACAACGTCGCGGCCCTCAAGCAGCAACGGAATGGTGGCGGCCTGGATGGGTGAGGGCTTCTCGTAGCCAACGTCGCGCAGGGCAGACAGCACACGGCCGTCAATACCCAAGTCGGCGAAAGTAGTTTCGTTTTCTTCCACGGCGTCGGGGGAAGTTTCTGTCAAGTTTTCGGGCATGGTCAAACTGTCCTCATTCATAGGGCCAAGCGGCTAGGAAAGCCGCAGTGGAGGAAATCCAGCCGCTACTCGGCATCCCGGGCAGGATCTCGCGCCATGTAGTGCGCCGTTGGTACGGCCGCCGATGTTGTAAAAACCAACACCGCATGACGTTTCTTTGCCGGCAATCCCCTATGAACGCTACTTGCCCGCACAAAAACATTGCGGGCCCCAAACACTTCAGGCTCCTGCCTCAAAAATTGGGCAGAAATAAAAGGAGATACCGGAGTGGGGGATATTTAAATTGTAGTGCATACACTACCGCCGCGATACAGCTAACGTCGATGCCGGTCAGTGAGGTTGGGCACATGCCCTCCAAGGGCATACTCCGGCCTGCCTGACTGGGGGCTGGCGTTGCGCATGGCCCCATGTCAGTTTGCTTGTGCGCACCGTTGTTGCCGGTCATTGCGCCAGTGCCGAAGCTGCGCCCCCATTGACTGTCAATGGCGCGCAGCTTCGGCACTGGCAATCAGTCTAATGACGCCCATCACCGTCTCAACGGTGAGTCCGGTGAGCTTAAGCGTTTTTTTGCACTATCCGCTCGAAGCGGGGCCAATAATGGGCGCTCAAGGCCAATTCCCCTGCGTCGTGCAGGCCCTGCAGCGTGTTCACGTCCTGGACAGTGGGGTCGCTGAAGAACTTGCCCACAGTGATCCCGTGGCTGGGCACGTGGTCAAGAGCAATGGTGTCACCGGCTTGGGCCGTGCCGCGCTCCAGCACCCGCAAATACGTGCCCACCCGCCCGGCAGCGGTGAAGCGCTTGACCCACTGCGGCTCAGCCATGCGCTCCCCGAAGGTGACACAAGGGACGCGTGGAGCCGTGACCTCCAGCAGAGCCTTGCCAATCCGCCAGCGCGTCCCAATCACGGCGCCAGTGGTTTCGATGCCCTGCGTGCGCAGGTTCTCGCCAAAGAGTCCCGGCGGAATCGGGCGTCCGAGCTCGGCACTCCAGTAGTCCGCGTCTTCCTGCGAATAGGCGTAGACCGCCTGATCGGGTCCGCCGTGATGCTCGGTGTCGCCCTGCACGTCACCAAAAACGCCGAAGGTCCGCAGGCTGACGGGCCCCGCAATGGGGCGTTTGTCGATGGCTGTGACACCAAAACCTGTTGCCGTGGTGATCAGCTGGTGGACCCGGCAAATGGCAAGCAAGGAACCGGTCCGTGGCGTGGGGGTAGTCATGCTTTAACCCTAGGACACGATGCCGCCACCATTTTTAGGCTTCCACCCACTCGGCATCAAATTCCTCGGCGGGGTCTGCTTCCGAGGCCCACCGTGGCAGGAACGTTGCCGCAATGGAGGCCAGGACCATCCCCCCGGCCATCCACCACATGGTGAACGTGAAGCCGTCGATGAAGACTGCCGACTGGCTGGCGGCCGTGCTGGTTTCCAGCGAATTGAAGAAGATGGTGCCAATGATGGCGACGCCCAGGGCGCCGGCGAGTTGGCTGGTGGTGTTGAACAGGCCTGAGGCGCTGCCAGCAAACTTGGTGGGCACCTCGGAGAGCACGAAGATGCCCACGGGCGCCACCACCATGCCGAAGCCTGCACCGCTGAGGGCGAGCCCCGCCACCAGGTGCCACGGGGTCACGGCCGCGCCCGCTGCATGAACCGTGACGATCAGGACCACGAAGCCCACGGCAATGACCAGCGGCCCCAACTGCAACACCACACGGCCAATCTTGCGGGCCAGTATGGTCGCGGAGATGCCGGCCAGGACCGGAACCATGATGGAGAACGGGATCATGGTCAGCCCGGCCTTCAGGATGGGGTAGTCCAGGCCCAGCTGCAGAAACAAGGTCTGAATCAGGAAGAAACCGTTCATGGGGATGAAGAACAAGAACATCATGGCGATGCCGGCAGCAAAGGGGCGGCTCTTGAACAAGGACACGACCACCAGCGGCTCGCCACCGTTCCTTTCCTCGCGGCGCTGCAACAACACAAAGCCGACCAGCACCAGAAGCCCAAAGGCCATCATCAGGAACGTCCACAGCGGCCAATTCTCCTCCCGACCCATGGTGAGCGGGTAGAGGATGGCCAGCATGCCCACGGCAAGAATCACGACGCCGGACAGGTCAAGTTTGTGCCGCACGGGTGCCACGGACTCGGGCACGTACTTGACGGCACAAATGACCGCGAAGATGCCCACGGGGATGTTGACGAAGAAGATGGTGCGCCAGCCCCAGCCGAAAATGTCGGCGTCGGTCAAGATGGCGCCCAGGATGGGGCCGGAAACGGCGGCAACCCCGGCAAGTGCGGAGAATCCTGCCATGGCGCTGGCCCGCTCGGAGGGCTTGTACATGACCTGAAGGCTGGAGAGCACCTGCGGGATCATGGCCGCCGAGGCAAAGCCCTGCAGAGCGCGTGAGGCGATGAGCATTTCCGGGTTCATGGCCATGCCACACAACACGGAGGCCGCGGTGAAGATCACCAGACCGATGATGAAGGTTTTCTTGCGGCCATAGATGTCACCGACCCTGGAGCCCGTGATCAGGCCAATGGCCAACGCCAGCGTGTAGGAGGCCACCATCCACTGCAACTGTGCACTGTTGGCACCGAAGGACCGTTCAATATCCGGCAGTGCAACGTTGACAATGGTGGCGTCCAAAAGCTCCATGAAGGAGGCCATGAACAGTGAGATCAAGGCTATGGTGCGTGCCCGCCCGATGGGTGGTGCAGTGGTTTTCATGCGTGCTTCCTCGTCAAGTGGTGGTGTATTACGTTCTGTGGCAGCGCTATGGCTGCGGTTCGTGTGCCTTGGACAGTGCGGCGAGGGATTCCCGGCTCCATGTCATGGCGCCGGACTCCAACTCGGTCACGACGTCGTCCAGAAATTCCAGTTCCGTGGTGCGCGTGCGGACCATGAGTTCGGCGTCCAACAGGACCACGCGGGGCAGAAAGTCAGTCAGGGCCGCCAACTCACCTTCCAGCTGGGCCACGTCCACGGCCAGCGCCTGCCGGCGGGTGCGCAGCAGCCCGGCCAGCTCGCCGGGCTCAAGCACCGGCACATGGGCCAGTGCGGCAAGGAATTCCGGGAAGACAGGCTTGGGCACGGACAGCATTTCGGTGAGCCAGCTGTGGGCGGCGGCGCGGCCGGCGTCGGAAATTTCATAGACGGAGCGTTCAGGCCGGGAGCCGTCCCGTTCAATCTCCGCGACGCGGATCAGGCCGTCGCGAGTGAGCCGTTCAATGGTGCTGTAAAGGCTGGCGCGTTGACTAACGTTGACAACCTTGTCCTTGCCGCGCAGGGTGATGAGCTGCTGCATGCGGTAGGGGTGCATGGGCATTTCCAGCAGCAGCGTGAGCACAGCAAGCGCCAGGGGCGAACGTTTTGTCATAGTCATAATCTTACTAATTGATTTATGACTACATAAGGCCCCGGTAGTGGCTACGTTTTGTGGGTTTGCTCACCCCGGCAGCAGGGGCAGCTAGGGTGCGAACCGGTACCCCATGCCCGCTTCCGTGAGCAGATGCGCCGGATTGGCGGGGTCGTCCTCGAGTTTGCGCCGCAGCTGCGCCATGTAAACCCGCAGATAGTGGGTTTCCTTCGCATACGCCGGGCCCCACACAGCGGTCAGGATTTGTTGCTGACTCACCAGGCGGCCGGGGTTGCGGACCAAAAGCTCCAGCACACTCCACTCGGTGGGTGTCATCCGCACCGCCTCACCGTGCCGGAAGACTTGCTTGTTGGCCAGGTCCACGGTGAATTCTGCCGTCTCCACGCGCGGCTCGGCCGTCTGCGAACCGGAACGCCGCGTCGCCGCCCGCAGCCTGGCCAGCAATTCATCCAGGCCGAACGGTTTTGTCACGTAGTCGTCGGCACCGGCATCCAGCGCCTCCACCTTGTCGTGCGACCCATGCCGGGCCGAGAGCACAATGATGGGCACCTCGGTCCAGCCGCGAAGCCCGGCGATCACCTCCAAACCGTCCATGTCCGGCAGACCCAGGTCAAGGACGACGACGTCAATCGCCTGGGTTTGGGCGGCGGCTAACGCTGCGGTCCCGTTGGGGGCCGGCACCACCGTGTATCCGTGGGCGTGCAAATTGATTTGCAGGGCACGTAAAATCTGGGGTTCGTCATCTACTACCAAAACCGTTGTCAAGATTCAATCCTCAAAGTGTTTTCGTAATCCCTGTGGAGAGCGGCATCCTGATGATCACAGTCAACCCGCCGCCGGGCGTTTGTGCCGCCTCCAGCACACCGCCCATAATCTCGGTGAAACCCTTGGCAACGGCCAACCCCAGGCCCACACCAGTGCCGCCCTGCGGACCGTAGGAGACGTCGTCGAGCCTTTGAAAGGGCTTGAACATGGCCATGACGTCGGCCGCCGGGACACCCTTGCCATGATCCACGACGCGCAGTTCGCTGGCCGGGTAGCCGTTGATCGTGGCGCTGCCGCTGCCGCCGATGGAGCCCACCACAACGATTTCCGAGCCTGGGGCATACTTGACGGCGTTTTCGACAATGTTGGCAATGACCCGCTCCAACAGGCCCGGATCGGCGTCGATGGCAGGCATATTGGGTGGCAGTTCCCGGCGCACCCGCCCCGCGGGGACGCCGTGCAAGGCTGCCGGCAGCACTTCCGCCCATGTCACCGGGCCCACCACCGGGTGGACCATTTGGGCGCTCAGGCGGGACATGTCCAACAGGTTGCCCACGAGCGCCTCCATCCTGTCCGAGTAGTGCTCAATGGTGCCCAACAGCTCGGCCTCGTCCTCGGGGCTGAACGTCACAGCTGTTTGGCGAAGGCTGCTGACGGCCAGTTTGATCCCGGCCAGGGGCGTGCGCAAGTCGTGGGAGACCGCCCGCAAAACAGAGGTCCTGATGTTGTTGTCCTGGCTCAATTGCTGATTCTCCCGTTGCGTGACACTGAGCGCCTCGCGTTGTTCAAGGGCGAGCAGGTGTGCCCCAAATGCGCTCAGCAAGCGCCTGTCACTGGCTGGTAGAACGCGCCCGGAAAGGCCCAGCATCCAGTGCTCGGACACCTCCTCAAGAGTGTCTGCCTGCTCGGGGATTTGCGCCGGCTCATCCCCCACGGCGGCCTCCATTCGCCAGCCCTTGCCTTCCTGGGCCGCCCCGGAGGCGGTGTTGCGGAACAGGACCACCGAGCGCATCGCGAAATGGTCCCTGACCTGTTCCAGAAAAACCTGCACGGTGTCTTGGGAGGCAAGGATGCCACGGGCCAGTTCACTCAAGGTGGCGGCTTCCGCCCCGGCCCTGATGGCTTCCCGCGAGCGCCGGGCGGATTGATCCACGGCCAACGCAACAGCCACCGCCACCAGCAAGAAGATGGCCAGTGACAGCAGGTTCTCCAGGCTGCTGATGGTCAGGGTTCGCACAGGTGGTGCGGAGAAATAGTTCAGCAGCAGGCTCCCCCACACGGCTGCCAGCACGGCAGGCCACAGGCCGCCGATCAGGGCAACAGCAATTGCCGCCGCCAACTGGACCACCATGGTGGTTTGCAGGCTCAACGGTCCCGTGCACAACTCCACCAGGACGGGCAGCACCACGGCAAGAATGAATCCTGCAACGACGCGTTTCTTGTTCAGCTCGCCGCGGTTGCGCACGGTACCACCGGACCCGCTCAAGGGGTGCGGCACCATGTGCACGTCAATGTCACCGGCGTCGCGCACCACCCTGGCCCCCACACCGGCGCTGTTGAGGAATCCCAGGCGTGGTTTGCGCCGCGAGGAACCAATGACTATTTGGGTGGCACCCACATTCTTGGCAAAATCCAGCAGCGCCTGCGCGGGGTCCGAGCCACCCACAAAATGGTATGTCCCGCCAAGGTCCGTGACCAGCTGCCGCTGCGCTTCAAGGGCCGACGGCGCGTCCCCGGCAACGCCGTCGGACCGGGGCACGTGCACGGCCAGCAATTCCCCGCCACTGACCCGGCTCAAGATGCGGGCGGCGCGGCGCAGCAGCACCTCACCAACGGGTCCGCCCGGCAGCCCCACCACAACGCGTTCACGGGTGGGCCAGCTGGTGGCGATACCGTGGCTTTCCCGATAGGCGGCAACACCCTCTTCCACCCTGTCGGCAAGCCACAGCAACGCCAGTTCACGCAGCGCCGTGAGGTTGCCGAGCCGGAAGTAGTTGGCCAGTGCGGCGTCCACCTTGTCGGCGGCATACACGTGGCCCGTGCTGAGCCGCTGGCGCAGCAGCTCCGGCGGGATGTCCACCAGTTCTATTTGATCGGCCCGGCGCACCACGTCATCGGGCACTGTTTCCTGCTGGCGGACACCGGTAATGGTTTCCACCACGTCCCCCAGGGAGGCCAGGTGCTGGACGTTGACGGTCGAGTACACATCGATGCCGGCGGCCAGCAGCTCCTCCACATCCTGCCAGCGTTTGGCGTTGCCCGCCCCCGGAATGTTGGAGTGGGCGTACTCATCGACCAAGGCCAGCGCCGGACGCCGCGCCAACAGGGCAGCGACGTCCAGCTCCTCGAAATCGGTGCCACGGTAGTTGATAGTCCGGGCCGGGATGACTTCGAGCCCGGCAAGTTGCGCCCGGGTTTGTGCCCGGCCGTGGTCAAGGACAATTCCCGCCACCACGTCAACACCTGCCGCGGCTTGGGCATGACCTTCCTCCAGCATGGAGTAGGTTTTACCCACACCGGGGGCTGCGCCCAGGAAGATCCGCAAGATGCCGCGCGTCATAGTTTATTCTCGCAGGCCTGTGGCAGTTTTCTGCACAGCACCCAGGGCAGCATTCAAGGTGGTGGTGTTCACCGCTGGTTGGCCCAGGAAAGCGTTCACCCCGGCGCTGGTGTTCTTGGCAATCAACTCCTTCACGGCCGCCTCGCTGAGCCCGTTGGCGGCAGCCACCCGCGGTACTTGCAAGGCCGCGTACGCCGGCGAAATGTCAGGATCCAGCCCCGAACCACTGGCCGTCACCGCGTCGAGGGGCACGGTGGCAGGTGCCACCTTCTCCCGCTCAGCCACCTCGGCCCGGTTGGTGGCCATCGCCTCCACCAGGGCCGCTTGGTTGGGCCCCAGATTGGTGGCCGATGACGCGGCCGGGTCCCAGTCCACAGCCGAGGGCCGCGGAAAGAAGTGGGCGGTGCCGGTGACAGGCTGGGCCAGCAGCGACGAACCCGCGACCTGGCCACCCACCGTAATAATGGAGCCGTTGGCCTGGGCTGGGGCAAGAACTTGACCCAGCCCAAAGACCAGCACCGGATAGGCCAGCCCCAACACGAGCGTGGCGCACAGCAGGAACCGTAAAGCAGTGAAAAGTTGACGTCCGTAAGCGTTCATTGTGCTAACCAATCGTGGGGATGAGAGAGACCAACAGGTCGATGAGCTTGATGCCGATGAACGGGGCAATGACGCCGCCCAGGCCAAAGATGAGCAAGTTCCGGGACAGGGCACTGGCCGCCGAGACGGCCCTGTACTTCACCCCGCGCAACGCCAGCGGGACCAGCGCAACAATGACAAGCGCGTTGAAGATCACCGCTGACAAGATCGCACTCTCCGGTGAGGAGAGCCCCATGATGTTCAACAGGCCCAGCCCGGGGAACGTGGCGGCAAACAACGCCGGCACAATGGCAAAGTACTTGGCCACGTCGTTCGCCACCGAAAAGGTGGTCAGCGAACCGCGCGTGATCAGCAACTGCTTGCCAATGCCCACAATGTCAATCAGCTTGGTGGGGTCCGAATCCAGGTCCACCATGTTGGCCGCTTCCTTGGCCGCACCGGTGCCTGAATTCATGGCCACACCCACATCCGCCGCGGCCAGGGCCGGGGCATCATTGGTGCCATCCCCCGTCATGGCCACCAGACGCCCCGCCTCCTGCTCAGCCCTGATCACAGCCAGCTTGTCCTCGGGGGTGGCCTCGGCAACAAAGTCATCCACCCCGGCCTCGGCAGCAATCGCAGCGGCCGTGATCTTGTTATCCCCGGTGATCATGATGGTTTTGATGCCCATGGCCCGCAGTTCGGCGAACCGTTCCTTCATGCCGGGCTTGACCACATCAGCCAGATGCACAACACCCAGAACCTGCGCGCGCTCGCCGTCGTAGGTGGCCACCAGCAGCGGGGTGCCCCCTGTCCCGGAGATTTTGCGCACCGCCTCTTCGAGTTCCTGGGGCAGGAACCCGCCGCGTTCGGTCACATAGCGTTCGACGGCGGACGCGGCCCCCTTGCGCACCTCCAGGACCGCATGGCCCGGGTTGGCAGGATGCCCCACCGGCAAGTTCAGCCCGCTCATGCGGGTGACTGCGCTGAACTCGATGACATCAACATCCGGGGTCAGTGCCGCGGTGGCGTCCTGTCCCTTCACCGCATCCCCCACAGCCAGCTCGACGATGGAGCGGCCCTCGGGTGTCTCGTCTGCCAAGGAGGACAAGCGTGCCGACTCGATGAGCACGTGCTGGTTCACGCCGTCGGCCGCCACGAAGGCAACGGCGCGACGGTTGCCGTAGGTGATGGTGCCTGTCTTATCCAACAGCAACGTGGTGATGTCGCCGGCGGTTTCCACCGCCCGGCCGGAGGTGGCCAGGACGTTGCGTTGGATCAGCCTGTCCATGCCTGCGATGCCGATGGCCGGCACCAGGGCGCCAATGGTGGTGGGGATCAGGCAGACCAGCAAAGCCACCAGAACCACCGGTGTGGGTAGTGCGTTGGCGAAGTTCGCCAGCGGCGCCAGCGTCATGACGCCGACCACGAACACGATGGTCAGCGAGGCCAACAACACGTTCAATGCGATTTCATTGGGCGTCTTTTGCCGGGTAGCGCCTTCGACCAGGGAGATCATCCTGTCCAGGAACGTCTTGCCGCTGGCCGCTGTGATGCGGATGACGATCCTGTCGGAGAGCACCATGGTCCCGCCCGTGACGGAGCTTCTGTCCCCGCCGGATTCGCGGATCACCGGCGCCGATTCGCCTGTGATGGCGGATTCGTCCACGCTGGCCAGGCCCTCGATGACGTCACCATCACTGGGGATAAGATCCCCTGCTTCACAGATGACCACATCGCCCACGGCCAAGTCGGTGCCGGGCACCAGCTCCTCGGCATAGTCGTCGCCGCCGCCGGACTGGCCGGCCGGCACCAAGGCGCGTGTCCGGCGTCGTGCCATGACGGAGGTGCGAGCGGAACGGAGACTGTCGGCTTGCGCCTTGCCCCGGCCCTCGGCAATGGCCTCGGACAAGTTGCCGAACAGCACAGTCAGCCAAAGCCACACTGTGACAATGAGGGAGAACACTGCCGAGGAGGAGCCAATGACCAGCTGTTGGATGCTGACGGCCGTGCAGACAATGGAACCGATCAGCACGGTGAACATGACTGGCGAGTGGATCATTTGGCGAGGATTGAGCTTGCGGAAGGCCAGGGGCAGCGCCGCAATCGTGTTGCTTGGGTTCATTTCAGCAGTCCTTCAGCAGCCGGGCCCAGGGCGAGCGCCGGGAAGTAAGTAAGTGCGGTCAAGATCAGGGCGATGCCGCCCAGCAGCACGGCAAAGAGCGGACCGTGCGTGGCGAGGGTTCCCGTTGTGGCAGGGGTTTTACGTTGCTTCGCCAGGGAGCCGGCGAGCGCCAAGACCAGGGCTATGGGCAAGAACCGGCCAATGAACATGGCCAGCGCCAGCAAGGTGGCCAGGCCGGGACCTGAACTGGTGATGCCGCCAAATGCTGAGCCGTTGTTGTTGGCAGCCGAGGTGAACGCGTACAAGATTTCGCTGAAGCCGTGCGGGCCCTCGGCGGGCGCCGCAGCCGCCAAGGCGGGGATGGATACCGTGATGGCGGTTCCCAGCAGCACCAGCGTGGGGGTGACCAGGATGTACAGGGCCACCAGCTTCATCTGGGGTGCACCGATCTTCTTGCCCAGGAACTCGGGGGTGCGCCCCACCATGAGGCCGCCGATGAACACGGCCACCACTGAGAGCATCAGCATCCCGTAGAGTCCGGAGCCCACGCCACCGGGAGCAATCTCGCCCAGCATCATATTGAGCATGGCCAGCCCGCCGGCCAGGGGTGGGAGGGAATCGTGGGCCACATTCACGGCGCCGGTTGAGGTCAGTGTGGTGGCTGTTGCGAACAAGGCGCTCGGGGCAACGCCTAGACGTTGCTCAAATCCTTCGCCGACGCTGGTGCCGCTGCCACTGAAAGCAGCTATGGCCCACGCCATCAAGGAGGTGGAGATCAGCCAGAACGCCACCATGACAGTGAGCACTGTGTAGCCTTGGCGTTTGTCGCCCACCATGCGTCCGTACATGGCCGGCAGCGAGAACGGGATGACCAGGATCAAGAGAACCTCGAACAAGCTGCTGAAGGCTGTGGGGTTTTCAAAGGGGTGGGCCGAGTTGGCGTTGAAGTAGCCGCCACCGTTGGTGCCCAGGAGTTTGATGGCTTCCTGCGAGGCGACCGGACCCCCTGGAACGATTTGTTGAGCGCCCGTGACCAGCGTGTGGATAGCGGTGCCACCCCAGTTTTGGATGACGCCTGTGACCATCAGGACCACTGCGCCAACAACTGCCAGCGGCAGCAACACCCGCAAGGTGCCGCGTGTCAGGTCAACCCAAAAGTTGCCAAGGTTACTGGTTTGGGCCCTGGTGATGCCGCGGATCAGGGCCACCACGACAGCCAGTCCCACGGCTGCACTGAGGAAGTTTTGCACGGCGAGCAGCAGCATCTGGACGCCAAAGCCGAGCGTTGCCTCAGGCGCATACGTTTGCCAGTTGGTGTTCGTCACAAAGGAGACGGCGGTGTTCATGGCAACCCATGGGTCCACAGCACCCAACCCCTGGTTGAACGGCAGGATCCCTTGCAGCAGCTGGCCGAGGAACAGCACCACGATGGAAACGATGCTGAACGCCAGCAGCGAGCGCAGGTACACCTTCCAGTGCTGGTCGCTCTGGGGGTCAATGCCGGAGAGCTTGTACAGTCCGCGTTCCACCGCCACATGTTTGTGGCTGGTGAACGTTGCCGCCAGGTATTTTCCCAGCGGTTGATGGGCGGCGGCCAGCACCACTACTAATACGGCCAGCTGGGTGGCCAGCGAGAAGACGTTAAGGTCCATGGTGTCCGCTCACCACTTTTCGGGGCGGATGAGGGCAGTCAGCAGGTATACCAGCAAGGCAAGCCCCACCAGCCCCAAAACAAGCCACGTCAGTAAAACCACGACAAACCTACTTTCACAATGTGCGTTGATGTCTTGCCTCAATCGCACACCCGTGACGTGGGTTTGATGCCTGTTTTTACGCGTTCTTTACGCCGTCCTTGGCAATCTTGACGGCTTCATGACAGCCGGCCGGTTTGTGTCTGCGCATCGTTGGCGGTGGATGCGGCGCAGCCCTGAAAGTGGCGCAGGATTCGGCATGGACCGCGCGCAGGCATCTTGTGATTACGCCGAGAAGCCGCCGTCGGCCTTGATCAGCTGGCCGTTGACCCACCGCCCGCCCGGGGAAAGCAGGAACGCCACGGTGGGCGCCACATCAGCCGGGGTGCCCAGCCGCCCGCCCGGGTGCAGCGCGGCCAAGGATTCGCGCGTTGGCGCATCCATCCAGCCGGTGTCCACGGGGCCGGGATTGAGCACGTTGGCGCTGATGCCCTGCCCGGCCAGTTCGCGGGCAGCGGCAATGACGATCCTATCCAGTGCGCCCTTGGACGCCCCGTAAGGCACGTTGAACGCCACGTGGTCACTTGTCAGCGCAACTATGGCGCCGCCGTCGGCCGGGGCTTGCCGGGCAAAGGCGGCAATCAGCTGCCAGCTGGCGCGGGTATTGACGGCAAAATGCCGCTCAAAACTCTCCAACGAGGTGTCCAGTATCCCGGAGTCCACCGATTCACAGTGCGAAAGCACCATCGCGCTCAACGTCCCGGCCCGCTGCGCAATGTCCGCCATCAGCCGCTCGGAACCTGACGGGTCGCCCAGGTCTGCCGGCAGCGTCCACACCCGTGAGCCCGCCGCCTCAAGCTCCGCGGTGAGAGTGCTGATGTCTTCTGGCTGTTCACCCCAGGGCATGCGCTCGTCATACTGTTGCCAGTAGTTCAGGACAAGGTCCCAACCATCGGCGGCGAGGGCTCGCGCGATCCCGGCGCCGATGCTCACAGTGCGGCCCACACCCGTTATCAAGACAGTCTTCTTCTGCATCGCCTCAGCCTAACTGTGGGGCCCTGAAGTTATGCGCTGAACTGGTGGTGAGTCCCGCGCACCCGCTACGTCAGGCTGGCGCGTACCTCACGGGGCAGCAGTAGACGCTGTAGCTTGGAGGAGTCCACCATTGCTTAGCGAAAGGCCGTCATGACACCCTCATTGCCCACACCGAAGCCCGGCGGAACCTCACAGGGCGGCTTTGTGCCGGGGCGTGTCACGCGCAGGGCGGCCGCACCCGCGGGAAAGCCCGGCGCCATACCGGCTCCGACACAGCCGGGCAAGGCAGGCAAGCCGGGCAAGGCGGGCAAGAAGCAGGCCACGGCGGCAACCCCCGCCAAGTCTGCCGAAAACACTGCCTCGATCAGTGCCACCATTCGCGAGGCAGCCGCCGCCGCGAAACGACGGGTCCTGGCCATCACGAATGCTCATGTGGTCCCCGTTGAGGGCGAGCCGTTCACCGGGACAGTGCTGGTCGACGGCGGCAAGATCGTAGGTCTTGGCGCGTCCCTTGCCGTCCCCGAGGGTGCGGACATTCTCGACGCCAAGGGTCAGTGGTTGCTGCCCGGTTTCATCGACGCCCACGTGCATTTGGGCATGGACCCCGAAGGCGAGCTGGAGTCCACCAGCGACGTCAACGAGATGACTGATCCGGTCATGGCGGCCGTCCGCGCCATCGACGCGGTGGATCCCTTTGACCCGGGCTTTGATGACGCGCTGGCCGGCGGAGTGACTGCCGTCAACGTGAACCCCGGCTCCGGAAACCCCATCGGCGGGCTGGCTGTGGCCCTCCACACTCATGGCCGGTACATCGAGGAAATGGTGCTGCGCTCCCCCAGCGGCTTGAAATCGGCCCTGGGCGAGAATCCCAAGAGTGTCTACGGTGAAAAGAAGCAGACTCCCTCCACCCGCCTCGGCACAGCATTGGTGATCCGCCAAGCCTTCATGGCGGCGCAAAACTGGCTGGCGTTGCCGGAGCCCCGCCCCCGCGACGCCCACATGGAGGCCCTGTCCATGGTGCTGCGGCGCGAGATCCCGTGGCGCCAGCACTGCCACCGCGCCGACGACATCGCCACAGCCATCCGTTTAGCCGACGAGTTCGGCTATGAGCTGGTCATTGACCACGGCACGGAGGCCCATGTGCTGGCCGATGTACTGGCCTCCCGCGGCACCCCGGTGCTGATCGGTCCGCTGTTCACCAGTAAGTCCAAGCCCGAACTGCGGGGCAGGTCCCTTGCCAACCCGGGCAAGCTGGCAGCGGCCGGCGTCGAAATTTCCATCATCACCGACCACCCTGCTGTCCCCATCAACTTTCTGGTCCACCAGGCCACCTTCGCGGTGCGGGAAGGCCTGGACAGGGACACAGCCCTGCGGGCCATCACCCTCAACCCGGCCAAGGTGCTGGGTCTGGGCGACAGGATTGGCTCGCTGAAGGTGGGCAAGGATGCCGACCTGGTGCTGTGGAGCGCGGATCCCTTGGACGTCATGGCTCGGGCGGTGCGGGTGTTCATCGGCGGCAAACAGGTTTACACCTACGACGTCGGCACCCGGGCAGGCGCCGCGGCCTCTCGCGTGTAGGAGCCCAACAAAAAACCGACCCGCAGAAAACGCCGAAAATCACGGGAAAACCGTGAATTTTCGGCGTTTTCTGCGGGTCAGATTGTCTTGGGGCAGTGTTTATCAGGCCGGGAGCTGCAGCACAGCGCCGGTGAAGATGAGGTCGGGATGGATCACTGTGTCGGCATTTGCCTGGAACAGCGTCTCCCAACCACCCTCGATGCCCAGCTTGTCGGCAATGATGCTCAAGGTGTCGCCGGACTCGATGGTGTAGGTCTCGCCACTGAGCGCGACCTCAACAGCGGCCGGTGCCTGTGCGGCGGGGGCCTCTGCAGCGGGAGCCTGCTCCACTGGTGCCTGCTGGAGCGGCACCTCGACTGGGGCCTGCTCTATGGGTGCTACCTCAGCGGACTGTGCAGCGACTGGCGCAGGTGCTGCCGGAACGGCTGCGGGTGAATAAGCTTCCCCGCCGCCACCGCTCAAGCCAAGCTGTGCGGCGCAGGAAGGCCATGCTCCCCAGCCTTGGCCAGCCTGGACGCGTTCTGCCACGGCGATTTGCTGCTCGCGGGAGGCACTCTCCGGTGCCCCGGTGCCGCCGAAGGCAGCCCAGGTGCTGGGGGTGAACTGCAGCCCGCCGGAGAACCCGTTGCCTGTGTTGATGGCCCAGTCGCCGCCGCTTTCACACTGCGCCAAGGAATCCCAGGTGCCGCCGTCGGCCGCATTGGCCCCGGTTCCGGCAACTGCCAGCCCGCCCCCGGCGAGGGCACCGATGGCCAAAACGCGGCCGATATTGCGTGTAATTGTAGAGTTTTTCATGGATGCGTTCTCCCAAAGGCCACCTGCGCTCCATCCGTCCCCGGACATCCGTGCGCCACCGTCCAACCTATAGATATGGAGGTTGTTTCCGAGACCTTCCGCATGACGGTGTGCGGTGTTGGAAGGTCCGGGCATTCGTGGGGCAAAAAAGTGCCACCCGCCCCGTAGGGCATGATTAACCATACGTCGAAACCAAATCGATACACAAATCAGTCAAGTGTTACCCAATTGTCACCGGTTTATGCAATTCGATAGTGTATGCATAATTCAGCCACCGGCTTCAGCATCAGCGACACCCCCAACAACAACGACAGACGCTCTCGCAGCAATGGCTGGATTTTCAGAAACGCTCTCGCACTGACTGCGATAGCGTTTGTAGAAATGGCACCATTGCTGCGAGAGCGTCTGTAGTGTGTGGGTGTCAGTCGAGGGTGGCTAGTGCCTGCTCCAGGTCTGCGATGAGATCGGCGACGTCCTCAATGCCCACCGACAGCCTGAGCAAGTTCACCGGCACGGCCAGCTTGGTGCCCTTGACCGAGGCATGCGTCATCTCGGACGGGTAGTTCATGAGCGATTCAATGCCGCCCAGCGACTCGGCCAGGGTGAACAGTTTCGTGGACTCGGCCACCTTCCGGGCTACCGCCTCGCCGCCCTTGAACTGCACCGAAATCATGCCGCCAAAGCCGCGCATTTGCCGGGCCGCCAGCTCGTGTCCGGGATGGCCGGGCAGGCCGGGGTAAAGCACACGTTCCACTTCGGGGCGCGCCAGCAACCATTCGGCAATGGCCTGGGCGTTGCTGCAATGCCTGTCCATGCGCACGCCAAGGGTCTTGAGCCCGCGCGTGGTCAGCCACGCCTCCATCGGGGCCGAGACGGCACCGACGGCAAACTGCACAAAGCCGATCTTCTCGGCGGCCTCGGGGTCGGAGAGGATGATGGCCCCGCCGGACGCGTCCGAGTGCCCCCCAATGTACTTGGTGGTCGAATGCACCACCACATCGGCCCCCAGAGCCAGCGGGTTTTGCAGGTACGGGGAGGCGAAGGTGTTATCGACCACTAGCAGCGCCCCGGCGGCGTGTGCCACCTCGGCGAGCGCGGCAATGTCGGTGATCTTCATCATGGGGTTCGACGGCGTCTCCACCCAGACCATCTTCGTCTTACCTTCTCGCCCGCCCGCGGCTACAGCGGCAGCCAGCACACCGGCGTCGTTCATGTCCACGGCAGCGTTGCTGATGCCCCACACGGACAAGACCCGGTTGATCAGCCGGTACGTTCCCCCGTAAACGTCATTGCCCATGACGATGTGATCGCCGGGAGCCAGCAGGGCGCGGATCAAGGCGTCCTCGGCCGCCAGCCCCGAGGCGAAGCTGAAAGCGAAGTCCCCTCCCTCGAGCGCCGCGAGCTGGGACTGGAGCGAGTCGCGGGTGGGGTTGGTGCCACGGCCGTACTCATATCCATTGCGCAGCTGGCCAATGCCGTCCTGTGCGAAGGTGGTGGTTTGGTACAGCGGCGGAATGACAGAACCCGTGGTGGGATCCGGGGTCTGTCCGGCGTGAACGGCGCGGGTGTTGAATCCTTCAGTCATTGTTGTCTCCTAGCATGGTGGAAAGTCAGTCGTTGAGGTAGTTCAGCAGGTCGTGGCGGGTCAGCACACCCACCGGCGCACCCACGAACGTCACCATGAGCGCGTCCACGTCCTGCAGTTTGGCACGCGCCGCGGCGATGGGTTCCAGGGAGCCGATGATGGGAAGTGCGGGTTGCATGTGCTCGGTGATCTTGTCTGTCAGTTTGGCTTCGTGGCGGAAAAGTTTGCCGGTGAGGGTGCGCTCATCCACCGAACCAATCACCTCGCCCATGACGACAGGTGGTTCGGCCGACAATACGGGAATCTGTGAGACACCGTATTCGGCCATCAGGCTGATGACGTCGCGGACCGTCTCGTTCGGGTGGATGTGGACCAGATCCGGCATCCGCCCCGTCTTGGCCCTGAGCAGTTCCCCAATGGCCGGCTCATCCGTGGCCTTCAAGAAACCGTACGACTGCATCCACAAGTCATCAAAGATCTTCGCCAGGTAGCCGCGGCCGCTGTCCGGCAGCAAGACAACGACGACGGCGTCCTCACCCAGGTCTTTGGCCGCCTCCAAGGCCGCCACGACAGCCATCCCTGAGGAGCCGCCCACCAGCAGCCCTTCTTCCCGGGCCAGGCGCCGGGTCATGGCAAAACTGTCGTTGTCGCTCACGGCGAGGACCTGGTGCGGGACGCTCTTGTCATAGGAGGATGGCCACATGTCCTCGCCCACCCCTTCAACAAGGTAGGGCCGTCCCGTGCCGCCGGAATACACCGAACCTTCGGGGTCGGCGCCAATAATCTGAACTTCCCCGCCATCAGCGGCGGGCCGGTCTCTGGAGACCTCCCGCAAAAAGCGGCCCGTACCGGTAATGGTCCCGCCGGTGCCCACGCCGGCGATGAAGTGGGTGACTTTCCCGGAAGTGTCGGCCCAGATCTCCGGGCCCGTTGTTTCGTAGTGGCTTAACGGCCCGTTTTGGTTGGAGAACTGGTCGGGCTTGTAGGCGCCGGGGATTTCCTTCACCAACCTGTCGGAGACGCCATAGTAGGACTGGGGGCTGTCCGGTGCCACGGCCGTCGGGGTGACCACCACCTCGGCGCCATACGCTTTCAGCACAGCACGTTTATCTTCGCCCACCTTGTCGGGGACAACAAAAACGCACTTGTAGCCGCGTTGTTGGGCCACCATGGCCATGGCCACGCCGGTGTTGCCGCTGGTGGGTTCCACCACCGTGCCGCCGGGTTTGATGCGGCCCTCCCTGGCAGCCTCATCCAGCATCTTCACGGCGATGCGGTCCTTGGCGGACCCGCCCGGATTCAGATACTCCAGTTTCACTAAAATGGTGGCCTTGATGCCGTCGGTGACCTTATTAAGTTTCACCAGCGGCGTGTTGCCGATCAGGTCAAGGACTGAGTTCGCGTACTTCATGAGTTCAAACGTATCGGTAAAGCGGCCGCCATGACCACAGCTCGTTACGTCAGTGCCGGCCACTGGGCGCACAGCCCCTCCATTCTGCCGCACACGGGGTATATGATTCGGCCATGGACTACACCCAAGACATCATTGTCAACGTCCCCCGGCAACGGTTCATCGAGCTGTTCGACAATCCCGACACCATGTCGCAATGGATGGAGGGCCTGCTCTCCCTCGAAGCCTTGACAGGCGTTCCAGGGCAGGCCGGCACCACCTCACGGCTCACGTTCAAACGCGGGCGCGGCACCCTGGAAATGGTGGAAACCATTGTGCGCAGGGAGCTGCCAGATCATTTTGACGCAACCTACGACGCCAACGGTGTGCACAATATCTGTGCAAACCAGTTCATTGACATTGACGGTGCTTCCACCCAGTGGGTGGCCCACAACATCTTTGAGCTGAAAGGCTTCATGAAGGTCGTCGGCGCCTTGTTCGGTGCCAGCTTCCGGAAGGAAAGCTACAAGTCAATGCAGGCGTTCAAGACCTTTGCTGAGGCCAACGCCTGAGCTCGACCGACAATGATTGCGGGCCTGGCGGCTGCCCTCATAGAATCAGCGGGTGCTCTCCGCCCTCAATCCGCTGCCGCTGCGGCCCCAACGAATCTTGATCGCCGGCGTCACCGGCGCAGGAAAGACTACGCTCGCGTCCCGTCTGGGGGAGCTTCTTCAGGTGCCCCACACGGAGCTTGACAGCCTGTTCCACGGCCCCGACTGGGTGCCGCGGGAGAGCTTCGTGGACGACGTCGAAGTCCTCACCAGGTGCCCCGGCTGGGTGAGCGAATGGCAATACAATATGGTCAGGGTCATGCTGGCGGAGCGGGCAGATACGTTGATCTGGCTGGATTTTTCGTTCCGGACATCCATGTGGCGCCTAATCCGGCGCACCATCCGGCGCAGGCTGCGGCACCAGGAATTGTGGAACGGTAACTACGAGGGCCCGCTCCGTGCAGTTTTCACCGACCGCGACCACATCATCCGCTGGGGTTGGCGGACCCGCAACAAGTTCAAGGTTGCCGTACCGGCGCTGGAACGTACACAACCGCACCTGCACATTGTCCGCTTGCGCTCACCTCGGGAGGCGGAACTCTGGGTGCAGGAACTTCGCCACGCCCTCGCCGCCGGCTGGTAGCCTCAAGCCATGACACCCGATGAGCTGGCCGATCTGGCGCATCTGCGCCGGGCACGGGACATGATTGACAGGGACTACGCCCTGCCCCTGAACGTATCCACCATCGCCGCCAAGGCGTTGATGTCCACGGCCCACTTTTCCCGAAAATTCAAGGACGCCTACGGCGAAACACCCTACAGCTACCTCATGACCCGCCGCATCGAGCGGGCCGCGGCGCTGTTGCGCGGCGGCATGTCAGTGACGGATGCCTGCATGAGCGTCGGCGCTACGTCGCTGGGGTCCTTCAGTACACGGTTTACCGAGATCATGGGCGAAACACCCAGCAACTACAGGAGCCGGGAACACAGCGCCATCGAGGCCATGCCCCCGTGCTTTGCCAAAAACACGACCCGGCCGGTCAGGGGCAACCGCGGCTAAGAAGTCGAGCAGGAATGGAGAAGCGCAGCAGCGCTTCCCGGGGATAGTTTCGTCCTATGGCTATTTCACTTCAGTACACCAACATCACAGTCAACGACGCCGAAGAATCAATCGCTTTTTACCGCGACGCCCTCGGCCTCAACGTCAGCAATGACGTCAAGTCCGGTGACTTTCGCTGGGTCACGCTCAGCACGGACACTCAACCAGGACTGGGGATCGTCATCTCCGAACCTCATGCTGGCCGTTCAAAGGCTGACGGCGACGCCTTGGCGGAGCTACTCACCAAGGGGGTGCTGCCCATGCTCGTGTTCAGCACCGACAATCTCGACTCGACCTTTGAGAAGGCCACTGCCGCTGGCGCAGAAGTTCTCCAGGAGCCCACGGATCAGCCTTGGGGGCCGCGTGACTGCGCGTTCCGCGACCCGTCGGGGAACATGGTTCGCGTTTCGCAGTCCTGATCCGCAGCCGTCTCCTCCTTTCGCACCCGTTGGGACGGGCGCGAAAGGAGGAGAGCGGGTGGGGTCTAGATCAGGCCCTCCGAGAGGTGGTTCGGAGTGCCGAAGCGGTGCGCCGTGATGCTCACTGCCTGCTCGTGCAGGAACGGCAGCATTTCAACGCGGCCAGCCTCGGTGACGTTGCCGGGGTAGATGGCCAGGTCCGGGCGTCCGCCGCTTGCTTCGTACACAGCACTGGCGTCACCGCCGATCAGGCGGATGCGGCCGGCACCGAAGTTCCGGGCCGTGGTCAGCCATTCCTCGTCGTTCTCAACAGTGACGTTGATGCGCAGGCTCAGCAGCAGCGCCTGAATGGCGTTGGGGAGTGCGACGGCGGAGGAGACTTCCGGGGTGGCGCCGGCTGTGATGCCTGCCGCAAGAACACGGATAAGATTCGCAACCGACTCGCCCTGCGCCAGGCGAACCAGCGGGTTCAAGGGCACGTAGCGGAACACGTTGCGTTCGGCGGACAGTGCCGAAACATCCTTGGCCACGCCGAACTCGGCAGACCATGCTGCGGCGTCGCTGTGCAGCGATCGCAACAAGAATGCTTGCTCCGCGGCCGAAAGCTCGGTGGCTGCGGCCAGCATCTTGGTGGCCGCGTCACCCAACGGCTCGGTGGCCGTGGATTCAGCAGACTCCCACGAGCCCAAACCAACAAGGTAGTTGGGTCCACCAGCCTTGGTGCCTGCACCAACAGCGGACTTCTTCCACCCGCCGAACGGCTGGCGCTGCACAATGGCACCTGTGATGCCACGGTTGACGTAGAGGTTTCCTGCCTGGACGGTGTCCAGCCAGAGTCCGATTTCGGCGGAGTCCAGGGAGTGCAGGCCGCTGGTCAGGCCGTAGTCCACCTGGTTGACCAGCGCGATGGCGTCTTCTAGCGTGTCCGCCGCCATGACACTCAACACGGGGCCGAAGAACTCGGTCAGGTGGCAGGTGGATCCTGCCACAACGCCTGTGCGGACACCCGGAGACCAGAGACGGCCGGTGTCATCGAGCTGCACGGGCTCGATGGCCCAGCTTTCGCCCTCGTCCAAGGTGGTCAGGGCCTTGAGCAGCTTGCCGGCTGCCGGTTCGATGACCGGGCCCATCTGGGTGGTTGCCGTTTCAGGGTAGCCGACGCTCAGGCTGGAGGCGGCGTCGATCAGCTGGTTGCGGAAGCGGGCCGACTTCGCCACTGACCCAACCATGATGACCAGGGAAGCTGCTGAGCACTTCTGCCCGGCGTGCCCAAACGCGGACTGGACAATGTCCTTCGCGGCCAGGTCAAGGTCGGCGCTGGGGGTGACGATGATGGCGTTCTTGCCTGATGTCTCGGCCAACAACGGCAAGTCGGTGCGGAAGCTGCGGAACAGTTCAGCCGTCTCGTAGCCGCCGGTCAAGATCACGCGGTCAACGCTGGGGTGGGCCACAAGTGCCTTGCCCAGCTCCCGCTCGCCCAGCTGGACAAGTGCCAGCACCTCGCGGGGCACCCCGGCGTCCCAGAGGGCCTCAACCATGAGGGATCCGCTGCGCTGGGCCTGACGGGCGGGCTTGATAACCACTGCGGAGCCCGCAGCCAGCGCGGACAGGGCCGAACCGGCCGGGATGGCGAGCGGGAAGTTCCACGGCGGCGTCACCACAGTCAGCTTCACCGGGACAAACGTGGCGCCGTCAACTGTTTCCAAGTCCTTGGCGCGCTCGGCGTAGTAGTGCGCAAAGTCCACTGCTTCGCTGATCTCGGGGTCGGACTGGTCCAGCGTCTTGCCGGTCTCGGAGGCCATGACCTCCATGAACGCCGCACGGCGGGATTCCAACACATCACCGGCGCGGTGCAAGATGGCTGCGCGCTCGGCACCACTCATGGCGCCCCACGCCTTACCCGAGTCGACGGCGGTGTCGACTATGCGGTTCAGCTCGGCCAGATCGGTGACGGTGGTGGCTGCCACGATGTCGTTGGCCAGGACCGAACCGGGGATGCGGGCCAGAATGTCCTTGCCCCAGGCCTGGTTGGCCACCAGCGACGGATCGGTGTCGGGGGTGTTGGCGAAGGAATCAGTGGGCGCATCAGCGGCAGGCTGGTTGCGGTCCTGGACGCGGTTGGTGGGCGGGACAGCGGTGTCCAGCTCCTGCAGGGAGGCCAGGAACCGCTGCTGCTCACGCTGGAACAGGTCCTCATTTTCGGAGAGCTCGAAAACGGCTGACATGAAGTTGTCCTGGCTGGCACCCTCCTCCAAGCGGCGGATGAGGTACGCAATGGCGACGTCGAACTCACCCGGGTGGACCACGGGCGTGTACAGCAGCAGCGAGCCAACATCCTTGCGGACAGCCTCGGCCTGGCCTGTGGCCATACCCAGCAGCATCTCAAATTCCAGCCGACCGGCGGTGGTGTCGATGCCGCGCTGCTTGGCAAGCAACCAGGCGTGAGCCACGTCGAAGAGGTTGTGACCGGCCACGCCAACGTGGACGGCGTCAATGCGTTCGGGGGTCAGCGCGTAGTTCACGATGCGCTTGTAGTTGGTGTCCGAGTCCTGCTTGGTGCCCCAGGTGGCCAGCGGCCAGCCGAAGACCGAAGCCTGTACCTGTTCCATGGGCAGGTTGGCGCCCTTGACGATGCGCACCTTCACGGCGGCACCGCCTTCTGCGCGGCGCTTGGTGGCCCATTCCGTCAGCTCGATCATGGCGGAAAGCGTGTCGGGCAGGTACGCCTGCAACACCAGGCCGGCCTCAAGGTGCTTGAACTCGGGCTTGTCCATGATGCGCTTGAATACGGCGATGGTCATGGTGAGGTCTTTGTACTCCTCCATGTCCAGGTTGATGAACTTGGCCCGGGGGAAGGAGTTGGCCAGCGTGTACAGCGGGGTCAGTTTTTCCACGACATGATCGACGGCGTCGTCGAAGGCCCAGGGTGAGTGGGGGGCAACCGTGGAGGATTCCTTGATGGAGACATAGTCGACGTCGTCCCGCGCCAGCAGCTTCAGGGTTCCCTCAAGACGGCGGGCGGCTTCGTGGTCGCCCAACACTGCCTCGCCCAGGAGGTTGATGTTCAGTTTGGCTCCGCCGGCCCGGATCTTGGCGATGGCCGGGCCCAGCTTGGCGTCCGTGGCGTCCACGATCAGGTGGCCCACCATTTCGCGGAGAACCTTGCGGGCGATCGGGATGACAATCTGCGGCACGATCGGTGCCATGACACCGCCCACGCGCACGGCACTACGCATGTACCACGGCAAGAACGCCGGAACCTTGGGCGCAAGGATGGCCAGGTTGCGCGCGGCAACGGTGAGGTCTTCGGGACGGATCACACCGTCAACGAAGCCGACAGTGAAGTCAAGGCCGTTGGGGTCCTTCAAAACACCTGCCAGGCGTTGGGCGGAGACATCGGCCGGGAACTTGGCAGCTTCATTGAGCCAGTGCCGGACAAGGGCGACGGTTTC
Source organism: Arthrobacter sp. TMN-49 (assembly GCF_054511095.1). Taxonomy (NCBI): domain Bacteria; kingdom Bacillati; phylum Actinomycetota; class Actinomycetes; order Micrococcales; family Micrococcaceae; genus Arthrobacter; species Arthrobacter sp. TMN-49. The sequence continues at coordinate 33,419 of NZ_JBTNDH010000029.1, forward strand.
CTGTGCAAGATCGTTGCTGGGAACCGGAATGCTTGCGGAGGTGGCCGCTGTGACGGAACTTGTCATGGTTGCTGATGCACTCATTTCTGTTGGTGCCAGGAGTGGGGACAAAAATCTTTGGTAATCACCAGTATGAGACGTTTGTTCAATTAGCAAAAGTGGTGATTTATGATGGATATTGATCATTTCTACTAACTCTTCCGGAGGTGCCCATGTTGGACGTCAGACGCCTGCGTTTGCTGCGTGAATTACACATTCGCGGAACCCTGGCCGATGTGGCTGCGGCACTGCAATACAGCCCCTCCGCCGTGTCCCAGCAGCTGGCCCAGTTGGAGAAGGAGGTGGGGGTCAAGTTGCTGCTCAAAGTTGGTCGGCGCGTGCAACTCACACCCCAGGCTGAAATCCTTGTGGCACACACCACCGAGCTGTTGGCGACCTTGGAACGGGCCGAAGCTGACTTGTCCGCCTCCTTGACCACTGTGACCGGGACGGTGAAGTTGGCTGTTTTTCAATCTGCGGCCCTGGCATTGCTTCCCGACCTGCTCACGTCCATGGCGCAAACCCACCCGGATGTGCGCATTGAAATGGTCCAACGCGAACCGGAAACTGCCCTCTACGAGACGTGGGCGCGAGACTTTGATTTGGTGGTGGCCGAACAGTATCCCGGCCATGCAGCACCCCTGCACCCGGAACTGGACAAGATCACCCTCACCACTGACGCCATCCGGCTGGCGGTGCCCTCCGAGGGCGTGGCTGGTGGTATGAACCGGCTGTGTGCAGCTCCCATCACGGACCTTGCGGACACAACAAATCTGCCGTGGGTCATGGAACCGCGCGGGGCCGCGTCCCGGCATTGGGCCGAGCAGGCGTGCCGGCAGGCCGGATTTGAACCCGATGTGCGCTTTGAAACAGCCGATCTGCAGGCGCAGATCAGGCTCATCGAGTCAGGCAATGCGGTGGGGCTGATGCCCGATCTCATGTGGACAGGGCGCCCGCCGGCACTGACCCTCATCGATTTGCCCGGTCTCCCCCGGCGCACTGTCTTCACTTCCGTCCGGCGTGCCAGCCGCCGCCGTCCGGCACTGTTGGCATGCCGGGAAATCCTGGCGCAAACTGCCCAGTCACTCATTACCTGAGCCGCGTATTGAGGCAGCCGCACCATGTAGGGCCAGGTGTCGGCCCCACGTGCGACCATGGATTCATGACTGCCGCCGAAGGACCCACCATGCTGTGGGATGCTGGCGGCCCCTACTCCCTGCACGAGACTCTGGGCATCATAGGCCGCGGCCCCGGCGATAAGACCATTCACCTGGCACCCCATGCGGCGTGGCTGGCCTTCAACACAGCTGCTGGTCCGGCCACCGTGGGTATCACCCAGCACGGGCGCGAACTGCGGATCCGCTCCTGGGGGCCGGGCTCCGAGCAGGCCCTGGTTTCGGTGCCGGCGCTGCTGGGAATTCACGACGACTGGTCAGCCTTCGACTCCCCCGCGTTTGCAGCCACCCTCCCCCGCCCAGTGAGGGAGGCCCGACGCCGTCACAGTGCTGTGCGGCTGCCCGCCACCGGGCGCATGGTTGACGCACTCATCCCGGCCATCTTGGAGCAAAAGGTCACCTCACTGGAGGCGCACCGCAGCTACGCAACACTGTTGCGCACCTTCGGCACCAAAGCCCCCGGCGCCGGGACCGACCCCACAGTTCCCCACGATCTTTTGGTGGCGCCCGCACCCGCCCAATGGGCGGCAATCCCCTCCTGGTCATGGCACAAGGCAGGCGTTGGACCACAACGGTCGGCAACAGTCCTGCGGATGCTCCGATCGGCGTCGGGATTGGAGCGTTTGGGGCAACTATCGCCAACAGAAGCGGGCGCGAAGATGCGCAGCATCCCCGGAATTGGCGTGTGGACGGCGGCGGAAGTCACCCAACGCACGCACGGTGACGCCGATCAAGTGGCCGTGGGCGACTACCATCTGGCCGCCTACGTGGGTTGGGCACTGGCTGGAAAACCGGTGGACGACGCTGGCATGCTGGAACTTCTGGAGCCGTGGCGCGGGCACCGGCAACGGGTGGTGCGCATGCTGTATCTGAGCGGATTTCGAAAGCCCGCATTTGGTCCCCGCCTGGGTATCCAAGACCACCGCCGGCACTGACGCACCGGGCGGAATGGTTCACACTGCGGAATCGCTTCCAGACCCGGCCCCGGCATCGCCTAGGCTTGGTGCATGAGCGAGATCATCAACCTACAGTCCACGTTTATCCCCAATGAGGGCGAATTCTTCCGAGTGAAGCTCGCCCTTGAGATCGCGATTGAACAGGTCGTTGAGGAGCCCGGCTGTATTCTGTATGAGATCACGGAGGAATCCGAAGAAAAGATCGTCCTGACTGAGCAGTGGGCTTCCGAGGGCGACTTTGAAAAGCACGGCAAGGGCATCGCCGTGCAGGATCTCGAAGAGTCCCTCAGCGCCCTGTTGGCCGAGCCGGTCAAGCTGGCACGGCTCTAACAACGAATGGCGCCCACCTCGAGTTAGACGGAAGGCCGCGAAACTGATGCGGCGCTACGTCTGACTCGGCGGGCATAAGTCTGACTCTGCGCCTGCAAGCCCGAGCTGCCAACGTCGAGGGCCTCTGTGAAGAACGCTACTGGACGGGATCGCCCTCGGCCTGCTTGGCGGCAACAGCGGCATGGACCTCGCTCATGTCCAGCGCCTTGACGGCTGTGATGACCTCATCGAGCTCAGTGCCGTTGAGCGCACCGGGCTGGGCAAAGACCAGCACCTTTTCCCTGAACGCCATCAGAGTGGGAATGGAGGTGATGTCTGCTTCGGCGGCGAGCTGCTGCTCGGCTTCGGTATCCACCTTGGCGAACACGACGTCGTCGTGCTTCTCCGAGGCCGCCGCAAAGGTGGGCGCAAAGCGCAGGCAGGGCTGGCACCAAGACGCCCAGAAGTCAACGATCACAATGTCGTTACCCTCGATGGTTGGACCAAAAGTTTCTGTGGTGATATCAACTGTAGCCATGCTTTAACCGTACGTGAGTAACCACGTTCTTGGCTGTAGTTTCGCTCAACGCGTGAGTGGGAATAACACTTCAGACCCTGTGCGGCGCGTGCGCCGTCAGGAATCTGCGGCCGCCGAAGATGACACAGGCACTAATCAGCACCGCCGCCGCCGCAACATAGAACGTGGTGGCGGCGTTAAAGTGCTCAGCGATCTTGGCCGCCATAAACGGCGCCAGGGCGCCTCCCATCCACCGAATGAAGTTGTACCCCGCACTGGCCACGGGCCGCGGGGAATCCGAAACGGACATGGCCATTTCGGTGAACAGGGTGTTGTTGATGCCCAGCAGGGCCCCCGAAGCAACCGTCAGGACCACAATGACAGTAATTGAGTGCCCCGTGGCCAGTGCTATGCCAACCAGAATCACCATCAGGCCCAGCAAGGAACCCATGAGTGCCCGGGTGGGCCCAAACCAGCGCTGGACCAGGGGTGCCACGAACACCGAGAAAACGGCCACGGCCACGCCCCAGCCAAAGAACACGGCACCAATTCCATAGGCGTCGAAGCCCAAGATGAACGGCACAAATGCCAGGATGGTGAAGAACCCGTAGTTGTAGAACAAGGCGCTGCCGGCCGTGGTGCGCAGACCCTTGTGGCCCAACGCCAACAGTGGGTCACGCAGCCGCGTCTTCGTTGCGGGCACGGGTGTCTTGGGCAGCATGATGATGACCAGAATGAAGGCGATGACCATGGCCGTTGCTGTGCCAAAGAAGGGCGCACGCCATTGCCACCCGCCCAGCAGGGCGCCCATGAGCGGGCCCAGGGACAACCCCAAACCTAGGGCGGCCTCGTACAAAATGATTGCCGTGGCCGCACCGCCGGAGGCAACCCCCACCATGACGGCCAGCGATGTAGCCACGAATAAGGCGTTGCCCAGGCCCCACCCGGCACGGAAGCCAACAAGCTCATCGACAGTGTTGGAGAAGCCCGACAAGGCGGAGAACACCACAATGATGCCCAGGCCAATGAGGAGCGTCTTCTTCCCACCAATGCGTGATGACACGAACCCCGTGAGCAACATGGCGATGGCCGTTACCAGGAAGTAACTGGTGAAAAGCAGTGAGACCTCGCTGGGGGTGGCTGCCAGATTCTCGGCAATGGCCGGCAAAATCGGATCCACCAGGCCAATGCCCATAAACGCGAACACGGCCGCGAACGTCACCGCCCACACGGCCTTGGGCTGTTTGAGCATGGAGCGTTTCTCGTTCGCCAACACGTCTTCTATTTCGTGGGCAGATTTAACTGCCGTTGTGCCGTGCACGGTTTCTCCTCAGTACTGGTGTTTCTTAGAGTTCGACGGCGGCATGTGCCGACGCGATCAGCCGGCCAGGGCGTCGTTGAGTTTGGCAATGGCGGGTATCGCCTTGGCCACGGCCAGGCGCTCGTCGGGGTTCAGAGTCTTCAGCGCCGCAGCCATCGTGGCATTGCGGCGCGCATTGGCCTGCGCCAGTGCGCTCCGCCCGGCCTCCGTGAGGCGAACCAAGACCACGCGCGCATCGGATTCGTCCGCCAGCCGGTTGACCAAGCCCAGCCCTTCGAGTTTGATGACCTGTTCGGTGGCGCTGGGGACACGGATGCCGGCGTTGCGGGCTATGACGCTCACCCGCAACGGTTCTGTGGCAATCATGTTCAAGGTACTCACCTGGCCGGTGCTTAGTTCACCGTCGGCATCAATGGAACGGACCAGATAAACGGCTTGGCGCAAAATCTCCCGATACCGGCGGGCCAGGTCTTGAAGCTCAATGTCGTTCATAGTTAGGTAGCCTAACATCTTTTTGATCGCGCAGCCACCTCCCCGTGATGCGGCGGTGAAGCTTCAGAATCAACTGGGGCCCGGCGTCGAACATTGACCTAGGTGGGCGTACGTGGGCGTCCAGGGCAACTTCAAGGAAAAGTCGCCGTGAGGTCACATATTATTCACAGCCAATTCACCCGGCGCGTGCATACTGGCGTTATTGACTATAGAAAAGGAAGCAGCGATGACTTTCACCTCAGGAGACCCCATGATCCGCCCCGTTCACCACCGCGCCTTCATCAATCCCGAGAATTACGAGGTATGGCCGGCGATGATGCGGGACCAACCCGTTGCCTTGGTCAACAACCGCGGCTGGCGCCTGTCCGGCCGCGTGGAGACGCTCAGCAGTGACCGTCAATGCCTCTGGATCCAGCTCGACGCCGGCATGGGCCGCCAGCTTATCCACCATCAAGACGGCTTTGTGCTTGAGAGCGATGCAGTAGCCAGTTAGTGGTGCGCGCGCAAAAACGCCCGGTTCCGTTGCGGAGCCGGGCGTTTTTATTTGCAGTTCTGAATTAAACCTTGGATTTCCGGTAACCGGCTGCTTTCGCCGCCGCCTCAGTTGAGAAGCAGATTTCAGGGGTGGTTTTCAGGTAGAGGCGCTGGCCCTTGAGGTGGTAGATCTTGCTGGGAGCGTTGCCCTTGATGGGAGCCCACGCTGGACAATTCCATTTGCTGGCCGGTTTTGCTGATGTTGCCTTGGGTGCCGGCACAACCTTCACGTACTTCTGCACGCTCGACGCCGCAGCAACGGAGCCCTGCTTGGCCCACCTGATGGACCATTTTCCTGATGCCGAGGCGGCGAATGTTGTCTTCAGGTTTCCGGTGGAGTTGCTCTTAAACGTTCGAACGGCCTTGTTGGGGGTTGCCCCGTCGGCGTCAAAATACACCGCGGCCGTCAAAGCACCTGTCTTACCCCAGGCTTTTCCGGAGTATCGCTGCGCTTGGGCAGCCACGGTGATGGTCTTACCTTTGACGACGGTTGCCGGGCTGGCGGAGAAGCTTGCAACCCGCCCCGCCGACATGGCCGCGTGAGCGTTGGCGGGAATACTGGCCAGCGGGATCACCAGCGCCAATGCTGTCAAAGCAATCATCAGGCGCCGGCGCAGGGCGTGAGTGGGCGCGTTTGCGGAATGGTTCATGTGTCCCCCGGGAGTTTGACCAAGACGAAAGTTGTGGATGCAACGATTCACTCTAGCCAACTACTCCGAATCCGCGTGAACATTACGTTCCTGGCGCCGCCCACGAGGTTAGGTGTTCGGCTCAATCATTGACACAAATTCCAAGGCCTCGGTGACGCCGATGTCGGCGTGGTCGCACAAAAGGCGGGCTGCGCCGTCGTAATCTCCGGTCTGGGCCAGATTGCGTATCTGGCCGAAAATCTCCTCGTTGAGACGCGTGCTGGCCACCTCACGAACCTCGTCGCCGCGCGTCACTATGGCCCGGTAGCGGTACTTGCTGGCCGCAGCGGCCGGAATGACCTGCGCCTTCTGGGGCACTGGTTCCACGGCTGTCGGTAGCGGGGCCGCGTTGATAATGTCTTCAACCGTCAGCACGGTGTCCGCGACGGCAGGTGTTGCCGGCTCGGGCGACGGCTGCGGGAATTGTGCCAGCGCCGCGATGGCGCCAGCGGATTCGGCCAGGCCCAGGCGGGTGGCCTTGCGATACACCTGCACGGCGGTGAGCACCTGGTTTTGGGCTATCAAGGAGTAGATGGTCCGGTGCTGTTCGGGTGTGAGCCTGCCGCTGGCGGCCTCGGCAGCTTCCCGGGTGATCGCCTTGCCGCGACGTGACGACGTCGCCGGCTTGGAAATGGTGCCTGGCGTTGCGCCCGCCTCGAGCGGCGCTTCGGTCCGGTCACGTCGTCCCACAAAACGGGTCACGACAATCACAACAATGACAACGACCAGCACAATGACCAGCGGCACAACGTATTCCATGCCTTAACTGTAGTTCCGTCAGCCACCTCACAGGCACAGAACACAAAAAACCCGGAACCCAAACGATTTCTCGCATTGGTTCCGGGTTTCCCGTTTGGTGGCAGATACTGGATTCGAACCAGTGAAGGCGTTGCCAGCTGATTTACAGTCAGCCCCCTTTGGCCGCTCGGGTAATCTGCCGTGGCCAGTCAAACCTCAACAACGGGTTCAACTTTCGCCCCCAACAAGTGGGAGCAGTAAAACTGTACTAGGGTTTTGGCGAAAAACCGAATCGGGAGCTTTTGAGACTGCCGGACAGCTCAGCTTCGCCTGGCAAAACTGCGGTTTCCCGGCCCCGGTTTGGGCACTACGCCACGTTCTGGGTGCCCGCTTGGATCCGCTTAACTAGCTGTTTTTCCAAGAATGCCGCCTGCTCGGAGGTGATCTGACCAAGTTTTACGGCCCTGACCATGTCTTCGTGAACGCCGGCGATCCTGGAGGAGGCGGAGTTGGGCGGTGAACTGATGATGCTGCCTGAATTCGCACCCGACGCTGCCGCACCAGCCAGCGCGGGGCCACTCAAAACCGTCACAGCAGCCAATGTTGCCGCAGCCATTGCTGTTCCTACTGTGGCTCCTACAGTTTTCTTGGCGGGCCGAGTCTTAGCACTCGAAACACCCTCCCAAGCCACATACGGCGTGGGTTCGTTGTCAGGCGCTGACGTTGCGCGGTCCTTGGTGGCCATCGGTCCTCCTCTATTGCTGGCGGTCTGAACAACTTCTACTGTGTCAATCGCAAATGTGTACGGACAATATAGAGCCTTAGAACGAACTGTGAACGGCGGGCACCACTTCTGGCCGGCGAGTCCTCCCAAAACCTCGCTTCGCTCGCTTTGGGGCCCTCGGGCGCTAGCGCCTAACGCCCTCCCAAAACCTCGCTTCGCTCGCTTTGGGGCCCTCGGGCGCTAGGCTTAGATTCAAATCAATTGCTCAAGTTTGCACGTACATGGAGGAATCATGGCTAGTGAGTCAACGTTCGACGTCGTCAGCAAGGTCGACAAGCAAGAGGTCGCCAATGCGCTGCACCAGGCCCAGAAGGAAGTAGTCCAGCGCTACGACTTCAAGGGTGTTGGGGCTGAGATCGACTTCAGCGGCGAAAAAATCCTTCTCAAGGCCAACTCCGAGGAGCGCGTCATGGCGATCATGGACGTCTTCGAATCCAAGCTGATCAAGCGCGGCATCTCCCTGAAGTCCCTGGACGCTGGCGAACCCTACGCCTCCGGCAAGGAATACCGCCTCGAGGCCGAGATCGTCGAGGGCATTGCCCAGGACGTGGCCAAGAAGATCAACAAGCTGATTCGCGACGAAGGCCCCAAGGGCGTCAAGTCCACCATTCAGGGTGATGAGCTGCGAGTGAGCTCCAAGAGCCGCGACGACCTCCAGGAAGTCATGGCCATGCTGCGTAAGTTCGAAGACGCGGACCTGCAGTTTGTGAACATGCGCTAGTCCCCACCGGGCCTTGGGCCCAAGCCTTCTTGGCACAAGTGCACTAAAAGCGCCTACCGGATGAATCCACCCACCCCACGGTGGGAAAATATTCACCCGGTAGGCGCTTTTTGCCCTTGCCCCCACCTTGCCTGCGGGCATAGTCTTCCCTTGTCCCTAGCCAACAACTTGTATTTTGGAGTTGCCATGACCTTGCAAGATTTCCCGGCCGGAGCGCCGTGTTGGATTGACCTAATGACCTCCGATATCAGCCGATCACGCGAGTTCTATACAGCCCTCTTTGGTTGGGACTACGAGGTGGGGGATGAAGACAAGTACGGCGGCTACACCATGGCGCTCAAGGACGGCAAGAGCGTTGCCGGACTGATGCAGAGCCAAGACGGCGGCCAAGGCTACCCCGACGTGTGGAGCACATACCTGCGAGTGGATGATATTGTCGCGTCCATGGCAGCGGCCACCAACGCCGGCGCCATCTCATATCTGGAACCCATGGAGGTGCCCGAACAAGGCAAAATGGCCATGCTGGGCGATCCCAGCGGCGCCTCCGTGGGTTTGTGGGAATTTGGTGGCCACACAGGATTTCAGGCTCACGAGGAAACCGGGGCCGCCGCGTGGCATGAGCTGCACAGCAAGGACTATCCGGCTGCGGTGGGCTTCTACAAGGACGTTTTTGGCTTGCAGACCTCCGTCATGAGTGACACTCCCGAGTTCCGCTACACCAACCTGGTCAGCGGCAAACGGGAACTGGCCGGGATTATGGATGCCGCGGGCTACCTGCCGGATGAAGTTCCCTCCAACTGGCTGGTGTACTTTCAAACGGACGACGTCGACGCCACCGTCGCCTTGGCCCTCACCTTGGGTGCCACCGTCATCAATGCGCCGGAGGACTCCCCGTACGGACGGATTGCCGGGCTGAGCGATTGCACAGGAGCCATATTCAAACTGGTCCAGCCGCTCAACTGAACAAGGGTGCCATCGCCTTCCTTACGACTACGTATCCGATGGCGGCGGCCCGGACTTGCGCGACCACAGACTTAAAAGCGATCAGCTATATTCCTGACGCACACCCCGCCGGGGGTGAGTTAGTGCTGGTGTTTGTTGTGGCGTGGTTGGGGGCCTGGTAGTGGGGGTGCTGTGGAGATGTATCGGTGGCCTGTTGGTGTTGTGATTTCGGTGATTGGAGGGCCTTGGCCTGGGGCTGTTGCCTCGGTGTCTTTGGTGGAGGTCCATCCTGGTGCTTCCTTGGCTTGGTTGCAGTCCGAACACAGGCCTTGGCCGTTGTTCAGGGATGTGGTGCCGCCGGCCGCGTAGGACTTGATGTGGTCGTATTCGCGTATGGGTGCGTCGCAATACGGTGTTTGGCAGTGTTGGTCTTGGAGTCGAAGGAACTCCTTCATGCCCTCCGGGAAGAATCTGGCGTGGGAATCCATGGCCAGCAGCTGGTTGGTGTCCGGATGCGTGAATAGCCTCTTGAGCCACACTTCCGGCGTGGACCCGCGATCACCAAGAATCATGCTGCGTGCAAGGGGTGCAGGAATGGGGTCGTAGCCAACGAGCACGGCTGGTTCGTTGGCACTGCCAAAAAGTGATCTGTCGGTCATGACCAGTTCCAGGGATATGTTGGCCTCATCGACCGTGGTGCACAACGACTGGCTGGGGGTGCTGCCCCGTGAATCTGCGGCCTGTAAACGTGCCTGGGTGACTGCTTTGCCACCTACCGGCACGCCCCGGTGGTCACCGAGCGTACCGGCACCGTCATCGCACGGGGCATGCTGGAGCAGGCGGTGCATGAGCGCATCAGCCATGATTTGTCCCTTGCCCCGTTCATCACCGGATGCTTTGAGGCTGTCGGAAACCCTGGTCAGGGTGGCCAGAATACGCACCCCTTGTTTCAGCGGTATCAGTGCGCTCAGGTAGGTCATGCCGTCGGCGGCCGGCCGGAGCGAAACGTACCTGTCCCCCACAGCCTTCTCATGGCGCTTGACAAAGGCTTCAGGATCCAGGGTGTAGGCGGCCTTTTTGGCTGCGACGCCCAGTTCCCTATTACCCAGGAGCCCGACAGTGTCCGGGTCCGCGCAGATGGACTGATCCACGTGGGCCCTGTCCGCCAGGGAAAGGAAAACTGTTTCCCTGGCAATGATTCCGGCCTTGTACTCGCTGATCCGCCCCTGAGCGAAGGCCCTCATGGTGTAAGGCATTTCGCGCACCAACACTTCAGAGAACTCACCTAACTGGCGGCCACGGTGGGGAGATTCATGGCGGGCCAGGGCCAACTGATGGGCAATACCCCGGCCCAGTTTGTCCTTGGGAACTCCTGCACGAGCCTGGTCAAGGCGCTGCTGGGCAACAAACAGCGTCTGCGCGTGGGCTTGGGCGGCGGCCATGGCATTCTTGGCTTCCTCCAGAACAGCAATGACATCTATCAGGACCGCACCCGAAAGCTGATCCACAGTGTCGGGATCGAAACCTACCCCCTCAACGCACCCACCCAGGGACGTGAGCACTCCCGTGGCCAAG
>NZ_JBTNDH010000003.1:0-163252 GCF_054511095.1 Arthrobacter sp. TMN-49
CTCTCTCCCCTCGCCCCCCCCCCCCCCCCCCCCCCCCCCTTCCCGTTCCCCTTGTTCTTTTTCCCTCCCCCCCCCCCCCCCCCCCCCCCCCCCCCCCCCCCCCCCCTCAACGTCGTTAAGACCCGTTTTACCAGATGGACACGCGTTCGGCCGGGTCACGCCACATGATGTCCTCGGGCTTGGTGGAGAACGCTTCGTGGAAAGCGTCAAGGTTGCTGACCACTGCGTTGCACCGCAGCTCGGCGGGGGAGTGCGGGTCAATGGTCAGGCGCCGCACGGCTTCTTCGTGGCGGATCTTGGTGCGCCAGCATTCGGCCCAGGAGAAGAAGAACCGTTGCGCGCCGCTCAGCCCGTCAATGATGGCGGGTTCGGCGCCGTTGAGGCTGATCTGGTAGGCCCTGAAGCCGATGGCCAGGCCGCCCAGATCACCAATGTTCTCACCCAAGGTCAGTTCGCCGTTGACAAACTCCTCGGGGGCGGCCATGGGGGATAGTGCGTTGTACTGGTCAACCAGCTTGCCCGTCAGGGCCTCAAAAGCTGCGCTGTCCTCTTCGCTCCACCAGTTCCGCAAAGCCCCTGTGCCGTCAAACTGCGAGCCCTGGTCATCGAAGCCGTGCCCAATCTCGTGGCCAATGACTGCACCAATGCCGCCATAGTTGGCTGCGTCGTCGGCCTGCGCATCAAAGAACGGCGGCTGCAGGATCGCTGCCGGGAAAACAACCTCATTCATGGTCGGGTTGTAGTAGGCGTTGACGGTTTGGGGTGTCATGAACCATTCCTCCCGGTCAACGGGTACCCCAATTTTGTTGAGCTGGCGGGCAAGCTCAAAGGCGTTGCTGCGCTCAATGTTGCCCAACAGGTCACCGGCCACAATCGACAGGTCCCCGTAGTCACGCCACTTGGCCGGGTAGCCGATCTTGGGGGTGAAAGCGTCCAGTTTCTCCAGCGCCTTTTCCTTGGTTGCCTGGCTCATCCAGTCCAGCTCGGTAATGCTGATCCGATAGGCCTCGATCAGATTGGCCACGAGCGCTTCCATGTGCGCCTTGTGCGATTCCGGGAAGTGCTCAGCCACGTACAGCTGCCCCACGGCCTCGCCCAACACCCCTTCCACCAGGGCAACGCCACGCTTCCAGCGTTCCCGGATGGCAGGTGTCCCGCTCAAGGCGGTGCCGTAGAAGGCAAAGTTGGTGTCCACAAAGTCCGTGGACAGGTACGGCGCCAGGGTGGAAATGGTGCGCATGCTCAACCAGGCCTGCCAGTCCGCGCAGCGGTCCTGGACCAGCAGTGCCTGCTGGCCGGAGAAGAAATTGGGGGTGGCCACCACCAGCTCCGCACCTTGTTCGGCGCTGACACCGAGCGCGTCCAGCCAAATCTCCAGTTCCGGCAGGAGCGCCAGCACCTCCGCACGGCTCATCAAGTTGTAGGTTTTTTGCGGATCACGCAAGGTGACCTTATCCCAGTGGGTGGCGGCAATGTCTGTCTCCAACGCCATGATGCGTGGAGCCTTCGCGGCGGCGTCGGCAACACCTGCCAGCTCCAACATCCTCTGCACATGCCCCAGATAGGTCTCGCGAAGGGGAGCAAACTTCTCCTCACGGTAGTACGACTCGTCAGGCAGTCCCAGCCCCGCCTGAAAAAGGTGCAGCAGTGCGCGGTCCGGAGCTCCGGCGTCGTTGTTCACATAGGCGCCAAAAAGGGTGCTGCCGCCGATTCGGTCAAGGTCGCCCATGAGACGCACGACGGCGGTGATGGAGTCGGCGCCCTCGATGGCCGCCAGCAGCGGGGCCAGGGGAGCTGCGCCGGCGGATTCGATGGCGCCCTCGTCCATGAAGTCGGCGTAAAGGTCCCCAATTTTGGCTGCCAGTTCGTCGCCTGTTGCCTGGGTGCTGGCGTGTTCAATGATGGCCTTCACGGCGGCTTCAGAAGTGTCACGCAAGGTGATGAAGGAACCTGTCAGTGCCCTGTCTTCCGGAATGACCTCCGCCTCGAGCCATGCGCCATTGACATGGGCGAACAAGTCATCCTGAGGGCGGACGTTCGGGTCGATGTTCTTGAGATTGATACCGGAGTGGCTCAAGTGAATCTGCTCCCCTTCGTGGGTTGGCTGCTGTTCGGTGCTTTGACGAGTCCACAATAGTGAGTTCGTTCACCATCATCTTACGTGCCGTGTTATTGTGAAAATGTGCGCACTGGAATGCTTCTCCTTAGCTGCCGCGGCGAGGCCTAGAACCCGTTGACATGATCAACGTGGATGTGGCCACCCTCGCTGCGGTGTTTGTGTTGCCCGGCCGGCCTCCCCTTCGTTGAACAACATTAAGGTCACCTCCATGCGAAATGCGCAAAAGCCCTCTGGAATGCCCGTACACCGCTACATTCCGTTCCAGGACCAAATCTCCGTGAACCTGCCGGACCGCACCTGGCCCGACAAGCTCATCACCAAGGCCCCGCGCTGGTGTGCTGTGGATTTGCGTGACGGAAACCAGGCACTGATCGATCCCATGAGCCCGGGCCGCAAGCTCAAAATGTTCCTGCTGCTGGTCAAGATGGGCTACAAGGAGATCGAAGTCGGGTTCCCCTCCGCCTCACAGACGGACTTTGATTTTGTTCGCCAGCTCATCGAAGGTGGTCACATTCCCGACGACGTCACCATCCAGGTGCTGACGCAGGCACGGGAGCACCTCATTGAGCGCACCTACGAGTCGTTGCTGGGTGCCAAGTCCGCCATTGTGCACCTCTACAACTCCACCTCCGTGCTGCAGCGCCGCGTCGTCTTCCGGCAGGACGAGGACGGCATCTTGGACATCGCCCTGCAGGGTGCCCGGCTGTGCAAGAAGTACGAGGAAACCCTCACCGACACGGTCATCACGTACGAGTACTCACCGGAGTCCTTCACCGGCACCGAGCCCGAATACGCTTTGCGCGTGTGCAACGCCATCGCCGATATCTTTGAGGCCTCCGCCGACAACCAGGTCATCATCAACCTGCCGGCCACCGTTGAAATGGCGACCCCCAACGTCTACGCCGATTCCATCGAGTGGATGAGCCGGAACTTGCACCCGCGTGAGGGCATCATTTTGTCCCTGCACCCCCACAATGACCGTGGCACGGGCGTGGCCGCGGCAGAACTGGGCTACCTGGCGGGTGCCGACCGCATTGAGGGCTGCTTGTTCGGCAACGGGGAACGCACAGGCAATGTGGACTTGGTGACCTTGGGCTTGAATATGTTCAGCCAGGGCATTGATCCCATGATTGACTTCTCCGACATCGACGATGTTCGCCGCACGGTGGAGTACTGCAATCAGCTGCCCGTGGCCGAACGCTCACCTTACGGTGGCGACCTGGTGTTCACAGCCTTTTCCGGCTCCCACCAGGACGCCATTAAGAAGGGCCTGGAAGCACTGGAGTCAGAAGCAAGCGCCGCCGGCATTTCGGTCGCTGACCAGGTTTGGGCTGTGCCGTACCTGCCGGTTGATCCCAAGGATCTGGGCCGCAGCTACGAGGCAGTCATTCGGGTCAACTCCCAGTCCGGCAAGGGTGGGGTGGCGTACCTGCTCAAGAATGAGCACAGCTTGGACTTGCCGCGCCGGGCACAGATCGAATTCTCCGGTGTCATTCAAAAACGCACCGACACGGTGGGTGGCGAAGTCAGCGCCAGCCAGCTGTGGACTACCTTCAAGGATGAATACCTGCCCGGCGAAGCTGGTGAGCAGCAGTGGGGCCGTTACCGGATTGGTTCGTTCACCACCTCAACCGATGACGACGGCGAGATGACACTGACCGCCAAGGTGGGCATTGACGGTGTGACGCACAGCCGCACCGGCACCGGCAACGGTCCCATTGCTGCCTTGCTGGCCATTTTGGCTGAGGACGGCATGGACGTGCGGGTGCTGGACTACAGCGAGCATGCCCTCTCCGAAGGGGGCGACGCCCGCGCTGCGGCATTCGTTGAATGCACTGTTGGCGAACGAGTCCTGTGGGGCGTGGGCATTGATGCCAACACCTCCACTGCCTCCCTCAAGGCAGTCATCTCCGCGGTGAACAGGGCCATTCGGGACGCCCAGAACTAAGCACCCCGCCGCCACCACCGCCACCACGGGGAATAGGGCCAGCCCGCGTGCCGAGGTAGCCGGTTAGCGTCGAGACCCGCATACGCGATATGCGAGTCTCGACGCTAACCGGCTACCTCGGCGTGTGGGAGTGCTGGCGCCGTGCTGGGCAAGGTCGGTGCAAGTGCCCGGTGCGCCCACTGCCCCCACGGAGGGCAATGATGGGATAATGGCATGGTGTCCTATCAAACATTTGCCGCACGCACCTACCGGGATGATGCCGTTGTTCTGCGCACCCACAAATTGGGTGAAGCGGACAGGATTATCACGCTGCTGACCCATCACCATGGCCAGCTGCGCGCCGTGGCCAAGGGTGTGCGGCGCACCAGTAGCAAGTTCGGTGCCCGGCTGGAACCGTTTATGGTGGCGGATCTGCAACTGGTCAAGGGCCGTTCCCTGGACATTGTGACCCAGGCTGTTGCCAAGGCCAGCTATGGGGATGCCATCGCCGCCAACTATGACAGGTATGTTGTGGCCGCCGCCATGACGGAAACGGCTGAACGGCTCACGGACGTCGACGGGGAAACGTCCACGGCGCACTACCTGCTCCTGGTTGGCGCACTAGCGTCACTGAGCCGCGGGTCGCATGCCGCTCAACTCATCTTGGATTCTTACCTTTTGCGGGCGGTTTCCATTGCCGGCTGGGCGCCCAGTTTTGCCGACTGTGCCCGCTGTGGGGAGGCTGGCCCGCATGGCGCTTTCAACGCAGCGCTGGGCGGGGCCGTGTGTCACGACTGCCGGCCCCCGGGGTCGCCGGCGCCAGCCCCGGAAACCATGATTCTGCTCGGTCAGCTCCTGAGCGGGGATTGGCCGGGGGCGGATGCCTCAGAAAATATTCATCGCCGGGAAGCTGCCGGGCTGGTTGCCGGATATGTGCAGTGGCATTTGGAACGCACAGTGCGTTCCCTGAAACTTGTGGAGCGTGTATAGATCTATGGCGATGCAGCGTAGCGGCCAGAAAAGCAGCCGCAACAAATCCAAGCTTCCGGTGGTGGCGCCCTGGCACCACCCTGGCGGAGCCACCATGCCCGCGATCCCCAAAGGGCTGGTCCCGGAGCACGTGGCCATTGTCATGGACGGCAACGGCCGCTGGGCCAATGAGCGGGGCCTGCCACGGATTGAAGGGCACAAGGCTGGCGAGCCGGCGCTGCTGGACGTGATGGCAGGTGCCATTGAAATGGGCATCAAGTACATTAGCGTTTACGCGTTTTCCACCGAGAACTGGAAACGTTCACCGGAGGAAATCCGTTTCCTGATGGGTTTTAACAAGGATGTGCTACGTCGTCAGCGTGACCAGCTCGACGCGTGGGGCGTGCGGATTCGTTGGTCCGGGCGGCGGCCAAGGCTGTGGAGCTCGGTGATTCGGGAACTCGAGGAGGCTCAGGAACACACCAAGGACAATGACGTCATCACATTAAACATGTGTGTTAATTACGGTGGCCGTGCCGAAATTGCCGACGCCGTTGCTGCCCTGGCCGCGGATGTTGCCGCCGGCAAACTCAGCCCCAAGGCTGTCAACGAGAAAACCGTCCAGAAGTACATGTACTTGCCGGACGTTCCCGATGTTGACCTGTTCCTGCGCTCCAGCGGCGAACAGCGTTTGTCCAACTTCTTGCTGTGGCAGTCGGCGTACGCAGAATTTGTCTTCATGAACACCATGTGGCCCGATGTGGACAGGACCATCCTGTGGGCTGCGGTGGATGAATACGCGCGCCGGGACAGGCGTTACGGTGGCGCCGTCGACGCGGCAGCAAAACCCTAGCCAGCAAGCCGGCCAGGTTGCCGGGCGCTTTGGCGCCGTTCTCCGGCGGCTACGGGCCCACGTAGCCGCGCAACCAGCGCTCCATGCGGGCGTAACCGTCGTCACGGACTGGTTTGGGGGAGAGCAGCACCTCATGCAGGGCTCCCTCCAAACGTTCCAAGGTGACACTGTTGCCCAGCGACAACGTTCGCAGGGCCAAGGAGCGTACATCCAGAACCACATCGGCTCGAAGCATCGCATCACTCCAGATGGGACCCAGCATGCTCTTGGTGGAGACGAGAACCAGCACAGGGATGGGCAGTTTTAGGCCAGCTGCCACTTCTTGCTGTGCAGCCAGAATGGCTTTCATCCAGCCGGCCCGCACGGGGAAAGCATGGGGTGGGCGGAGCTTCTTGTCCACGGGCCATTCGCCGTAAGCCTCATCGCTAATGCCCCGCCAGTAAAACGACCTCTCCGGCACCCGCATGCGCATCAGGGGGCGAAGGTCAGCCAGCTGCACCAACGGTGTGGCTGCGCGCCTGATGGCAGCGCCACCCTGGATTTCAAGCCAGGGGCTGTTGAGAATCAAGTGACTCACCAGACCGGGGTGGTGATGCGCCCAGAGAGTCGCTATCAAACCTCCCGTGGAATGGCCCATCAAAAGGATTGATGAGCTGCCGTCCGGGCCGGAATGTTCGCGGGCGATGACGGCATGGGCAGCGAGGATCTCGGCGTCGTAGTCCGCCAAATCGGCAACATAGCCGCCCATCTCGTGGGAGGTCAGGCTTCGCCCATGGTTGTGCAGATCCAAGGCATAGAAGGAATAGCCGTGGTTGCTGAAAAATTCGGCCAGACCAGTGTTGTAAAAATAGTCGCTCCAGCCGTGAATGAACAGAACTGCAGGTTTGGCCGCGGACGGGGTTTTCGCGGAGTCCCCGTGCTGCGTGGCCGGGCGGTGCCGCACCAACGTGGCCCGGTAGTGCAGCGGAACCGGCTCCGGCAGACCCCCGGCGGCGTCGGGCTGGGACGGAGCGGGGACGTCGTCGCGGTCCTTGCTCGGTACAACCCGTGCGGGCACGCGCAACGTCAGGGCCTGGTAGTCGGGCCCCAGAATGTCTTCGCGCCACTGCGGGCCGGCAGCGTTCACTCTCCGGTGCCGTTTGCTGCGTGACGGCCGGCGATGCGCCCGGAGAACAGGCAGCCGCCCAGGAAGGTGCCTTCCAGGGAACGGTATCCGTGCATGCCCCCGCCGCCAAAGCCTGCCGCCTCACCGGCTGCATACAAGCCGGGGATGGGGTTGCCAGCGGCGTCAAGGACACGCGCTGACAGATCCGTTGTGAGCCCGCCCAGACTCTTACGTGTCAGGGTGGATAGCCGCACGGCTATGAGCGGACCGTGCTCGGGCGCCAGCAGGGGATGGGGTGGCACCACGCGCATCAGCTTGTCCGTGGCGAAGCGGCGCGCTTCACGGATGGCGTTGAGCTGAGTGTCCTTGCCCAGGCCGCTGTCCACCTGCCTGTCCCTGGCCAGCAGGGTTTCATACAGCCCCTGCGGATCAATCAACTCCGCACCCACCAGGGCGTTCATTTTCGTGGCGAGTTCCTGGGCTGTTGTGGCTTGTAGGAAGTCAACGCCGTGATCGAGGAATTTTTGCACGGGTCCTGTGGCGCCGGGGAGTGCGCGTTTGGCGAGCAATTTGACGTCCTTGCCCGTCAAATCGGGATTTTGTTCCGAACCCGAAAGGGCAAATTCCTTGCCGATGATGGTCTTGTTGAGCACAAACCAGGAGTGGTCATGGCCGGTGGTTTCCAAGTGGCGTAGCGTGCCCAGCGAATCAAAGCCCGGAAAGAGCGGAACAGGCAGGCGCTTGCCATTGCCGTCCAGCCAAAGAGGTGAGGGACCGGAAAGGATTCTAATCCCGTGATTGGGCCAAACGGGTTCCAGGTTGTGAATGCCCTCGGGGTAGTGCCACATGCGGTCGGTGTTGCTCAGCGCCCCGCCGGCACGGGCCACGGCCTGTTGGAACTCGCCATCGACCGACGCCGGAACACCCGTCAGCAGGTAGCCGGGCCCGGTGCCGTGGGGCCACTGCTCGCGCACCATCTGGTGATTGCCGCCGATGCCGCCGGTCGTGACTATCACGGCACTGGCGCGGACGCTGAAGTCACCCACTACCTCACGGCTGCTCGCCACACCGCGGGCAGCCTCCGAGGCGAGCAGCACCTGGCCACGCACCCCCGTGACGGCTCCGGCGTCGAACACCAACTCGGTGGCCCGGTAGCGGAAGGCGTACTGAACCCGGCCGGCGGCAACGCCTTCGGCAAGCTTGGCAAGGAAGGGCGCCACAATTCCGGGGCCGGTGCCCCACACCACGTGAAAGCGCGGCACCGAGTTGCCGTGACCCTGGGCGTCATAGCCGCCACGCTCGGCCCACTGGACCAACGGGAAGAACTTCACGCCCAGGGCGTGCAGCCAGGTGCGCTTCTCGCCGGCGGCGAAATTGACGTACGCTTCAGCCCAGCGGCGCGGCCACAAGTCCTCGGGCCGGTCAAAGGCCGCCGAGCCCAACCAGTCGCTCAGGGCAAGCTCGGCCGAATCCTTCACGCCCAGGTGCCGTTGCTCGGGGGAGTCCACCAGGAACAAGCCGCCAAAGGACCAATGCGCCTGCCCGCCCAGTGACGCTTCCGGTTCCTGATCAATGACCAGGACCGTCCGCCCAGCGTTGTACGCCTCGGCGGCGCTGACAAGTCCGGAGAGCCCGGCCCCGACTACTACAACATCCGCGTGCTGCCATGTCCCGTCACCGTTGGTATCCATGTGGACATGCTAACGCCCTTTGCGAGGACCATGCGGCCCAGAATATGGTCAGACGTTTTGCAGATGTGCGGCGGAACCGGAAAACTAGGGGTATGCGAATATATCCCACAGTTTTCCGGCTCTGTTTTTCTTGGATGGACGCCGAAAGAGCGCACAAGATCGGCTTCGCCATGATCAAGGCGACTCACACGGTGGGCGCTGGCGCCGTCTTGCGCCGCATCTTCACCCCAGCAGCGTCCCTGCGCACCGAGGCGTTGGGGCTGACCTTCCCCACCCCGTTCGGCCTCGCCGCAGGTTTCGACAAGGAAGGCAAGGGCATTAACGCCCTAGCCAATCTGGGGTTCGGGCACGTTGAGGTTGGCACCATTACGGGCCAGTCACAGCCGGGCAACCCTGTGCCGCGGCTGTTCCGATTGGTTCAGGACCGTGCCGTCATCAACCGCATGGGCTTCAACAACGACGGCGCCGCAGCCGTGGCGCCGCGCCTGTTGAAGGCTCTGGCTGACTTGACCAAGACCTATCCGGCGGTGCGGCCCATTGTCGGGGTGAACATTGGCAAGACCAAGGCCGTGGCCCTGGAGGAGGCGCTGGCGGACTATCTCATCAGCGCCCGCACGCTGGCCCCCGCCGCCGACTACCTGGTTGTCAACGTCAGCTCGCCCAACACACCGGGCCTGAGGCTGCTGCAGGATGTGGCAACATTGCGCCCCTTACTGGCCGGCGTGCGTGAGGCTGCCGATACTGCCGCCGGGCGCCACGTGCCGCTGCTGGTGAAGATCGCCCCGGACCTGGCAGACCAGGACGTTGCCGACGTTGCCGCGCTTGCTTTGGAGCTCAAGTTGGACGGCATTATTTGCACGAACACCACCATCAGCCGCGAGGACTTGTTGAGCCCCGCAGCCATGGTCGCGGAAAAGGGTGCCGGCGGTCTCTCCGGCGCGCCCCTGAAGGCACGGTCGCTGGCGGTGCTCCGTCAGCTAAAGGCAGCCGTGGGGGACCAGCTGACGTTGATCTCGGTGGGCGGGGTGGAAACCGGTGCGGAGGTCCAGGAACGACTCGACGCCGGCGCCTCCTTGGTGCAGGGCTACACGGCGTTCCTGTACGAGGGCCCGTTCTGGGCGGCCCGCATCAACAAGGAACTGGCAGCCCTGCGCAAATAACCAGCAGTACAGAAAAGCCCGGCCTAGAGCCGGGGTCCCGGGCGAGGATGGATTTTCCGCGAGGCACGAGCGAAAAATCTTACTGCGAGCGAGGGATCCCCGGCGAAATGGCCGGGCTTTTCTGTGTCGCCAGCCTGCGCCCGAAGTACCCCTGGCCTACACCACGCGTGTGGGCGGGCTCTGCGTCTTGGCGGGATCGTTGACGATGCTCGGCGCCAAGGCGGCGTCAATAGCAGCCATGAGTTCGGCCGGAATTGTCACGCCGGAGGCGGCAACGTTCTCGGCCACCTGTTCGGGCCGTGAGGCGCCCACGATGGCTGTGGCCACGTTGGGATTTTGCAGTACCCAGGCGATGGCCAACTGTGACATCTTCAGGCCAAGTTCCTCGGCCACCGGGCGCAACTTTTGCACGTTCGTGAGGATGTCCGCCTCGAGGAACCCGCTGATCATGGTCGCCCCGCCCAGCTCATCGGTGGCACGGGATCCGGCCGGCAACGGCTGACCGGGCAGATACTTGCCACTGAGCACGCCCTGGGCCATGGGTGACCACACAATCTGGGACATGCCCAACTCCACCGAAGCGGGGATCACCTCGGGCTCAATGACACGCCACAAGGCAGAGTACTGGGGCTGGTTGGAGACAAGGGAGAAGCCAGCCTCACGGGCCAGTGTTTGGCCGTCCCGTAGCTGCTGCGCATTCCACTCGGACACGCCAATGTACAGGGCCTTGCCTGCCCTAACCACGTCGGCAAAGGCTGCGATGGTCTCTTCCAACGGGGTTTCGTAGTCGTAGCGGTGTGCCTGGTAGAGGTCCACATAGTCCATGTCCAGCCGGCGCAGGGAGTTGTTGATGCCCTCCATGATGTGCTTGCGCGAAAGGCCCGTGTCGTTGGGTCCCTTGGGGCCAACGGGCCAGTACACCTTGGTGAAAACCTCAAGGGACTCGCGCCGTTCAGTGGCCAGTGCGACCCCGAGGACTTCCTCGGCGGCACCGTTGGCGTAGGTGTCGGCCGTGTCGAAGGTGGTGATCCCGGCATCGAGCGCGGCCCGCACGCACGCTGTGGCGACGTCGTTCTCCACCTGGGAACCATGGGTCAGCCAGTTGCCGTAGGTGATTTCAGTGATCTTCAGGCCGGAGCGGCCAAGGTAGCGGTAGTCCATCCACCCAGCCTCGCGGTGGCGATATGCGAGCAGCGGGGGAGGCCGGTAGGCGCTAGTCAGTCCCCACGCCGCGGCACGCTTAAATGACGACGCCGGTCACTTCCCTCAGGAAGCAACTGGCGCGTCAAGCTCGGGTGGGCCGTGGTGGGCCCACACTACCGGGGCCCCGAGCCGAGGCACGAGGTTGGGGTGGGGACTAAGAGGGCCATTCTCCGCGGCGTACCAGGGGCTTGGGCAGGCGCAGCCGGCGGAACTGCATGGAACGCATGCAGCCGTACCAGATGACGCCGGAATCGACGGAGCCGAACTTTGCGGCGATCTGGCCCTTGAGCTTGCGGCCCATGAGCCAAACATCGATCGCCACGAAGGCAACCATGACCCAGAACGCTGCAAAGAGGATGATGGTGGCCATGCTCTGGGGCGGCAGCATGACTGTCAGTAGAACAATGCCCAGCGCGGCAAACATGACGAACTCGCCGAGGCTGAAGCGGGCGTCAACGAAGTCGCGGGCGTAGCGCTTCTGCGGTCCCTTGTCGCGCAGCGGCAGGAAGCGTTCCTCACCGGTGTCCAGGGCGCGGCGCATGCGGGCCTGCTCTTCACGGCGGGCGTCACGGGCTGCGACCTTGGCGGCTGCACGGTCATTAGGCACCAGAGGGCGCTTGCGTGCCGCTTCCTGGGCTTTGCGTGAGGGTGTGGGCACACCTTTGGCAGACTGGGCATCCTTCGCTAAGGAAATCTGCTCGGCGGAGGCAGCCGTTAGCTGCGGGTCAGGGGCTTGATCTTTCTTACGTCCAAACACCCGTACAGAATACCCTGAAACAGCCGCCTGCCTTGACCGTTGACGCCTTTGCGGCGGTAGTCTGACGTTTATGACCCACACCGAACACGGCGCCACTGTGCTGCCCGCCCACGTAACCACAAACCTTCCCCTCGACGCGCTGCGCCACAGCGTCGCTACGAATTTCAGCGGCACCGTCGAGGAGCTGGGCAAGCTTGTTGCCATCCCCGGCATCGCCTGGGACGCCTTTGACCCCTCCCACCTCGACGCCAGCGCCCAGGCCGTCGCCGCGTTGATTCGGGCAGCGGGCGTTGACGATGTTCAGATTTTGCGTGTTCCCAAGGACGACGGCGGGCCGGGAGGTCCCGCTATTGTGGCCCGGAAACCCGCGGCGCCCGGTTTCCCCACCGTGGTGCTGTACGCCCACCATGATGTCCAGCCGCCGGGGGATGCGCAGCTGTGGCACAGTGATCCCTTTGTGGCGCAGGAACGGCAGGGGCGTTTGTACGGGCGCGGGGCCGCCGACGACAAGGCCGGCATCATGGCCCACATTGCCGCGTTCAGCGCGGTGCAGCAGGAGCTGGGAGCCGATTTTGGTGTTGGCGTGACGTTCTTCATCGAGGGTGAGGAGGAGGCCGGTTCGCCCACATTCCGCACCTTCTTGGAGGAATACCGGCAGCTCCTGGCCGGCGATGTCATTGTTGTGGCGGATTCGGCCAACTGGCAGGTGGGCGTTCCGGCGTTGACCACCAGCCTGCGCGGTTTGGTGGACGGTGTTGTGGAGGTCCGGGTGACGACGCACGCCGTGCATTCGGGCATGTTTGGCGGGCCGCTGTTGGACGCCCCAACCTTGCTGGCCCGGCTCATCGCGACCTTCCACGACGACCAGGGCTCCGTGGCCGTCAAGGGTCTGCTGCGTAGCGAGCGGACCGAGGTGGACTACGACGAGCAAGCGTTCCGTGCGGACGCCGGGGTGCTCGACGGCGTGCAGCTGGCCGGGCGCGGCAGCATCACCTCCCGGTTGTGGACCCAGCCGGCGTTGTCTGTCATCGGCATGGACATGCCGTCCGTGGAGATGAGCTCGAACACGCTACTGCCCACTGCGCGGGCCAAGATCAGTTTGCGACTGGCACCCGGGCAGGACCCGGCAGCTGCCATGGCTGCCATGGCCGAGCATGTGCAGGCGCATGCGCCCTTTGGTGCACACGTCAGTTTTGTCCCGGGTGAGGCCGGCCAGTCCTTTGCCACAGACACTCAAGCCCCGGCCGCCAAAGCGGCGCTCTGGGCTCTGGGGGAGTCGTGGGGAGTGCGTGCCGTGGAAACCGGGATGGGCGGGTCCATCCCCTTCATTGCGGACCTGTTGGAAATCTACCCCGGCGCGCAGATCCTCGTCACAGGTGTTGAGGATCCCGACTCACGGGCACACAGTGCCAACGAATCCTTGCACCTGGGCGACTTTGAAAAGGCCATCGTGGCGCAGGCCTACCTGTTGGCAGCTATCAATAATGGCGCCCTGACGGAACACAATTCGCAGCCAGGGCGTTGACATAAGTTAGCGCCCCTGCCGGGCTCGACGTAGCATGTACTTGTACCCCACGTAAGGAAATGCCATGACTGCAAATGTCCACGAAGAAACCTCATCAGCAGATGTTGCCACCGCCGAGCTGCCCACCCACGGTGTGTTGATCAGTGATGTCGCTGCCGGCAAGGTGCGTAGCCTGCTGGAACAAGAAGGCCGTACAGACTTGCGCTTGCGCGTGGCCGTTCAGCCCGGCGGTTGCTCGGGCTTGATCTACCAGCTCTACTTTGATGAGCGCATGCTCGACGGCGACGCAGTCCGTGACTTTGACGGCGTCGAAGTTGTCATTGACAAGATGAGCGTCCCCTACCTGGATGGTGCCAGCATCGACTTTGAAGACACCATTTCAAAGCAGGGTTTCACCATTGACAACCCCAACGCCGGAGGCTCTTGCGCCTGCGGCGATTCGTTCCACTAACTCAAGAGTTCTACTGGATGTAGAGCAAACCGCATAAGATTCCGTGCCGACATCCGAGGCACGGGCTGTTTAGTACGCATTTTCTGTGCCATAGCGGTAAGCTCTACATCGAGTAGTAAAACCCATCTAGCTCCTGGCGGCTCTTAATCGCCGCGGAGCGCAGCAACAAGAGGAAGGGCCGTCTGTGAGTTCGCAGGACCGAACCGGCAGCCGACGCGCAAAAGTCATCCCCATAGCCGGGATGGCGATTGCCGGAGCGTTAGCTTTGTCTGGATGTACGGCAGAGAGTAAGAACGGCTGGTTGCCAGCCGAACGTGATACCACCAACCACACGGCGGGAATCATCGATCTATGGGTTAATTCCTGGATCACAGTCTTGATTATCGGGCTCATCACCTGGGCCCTGATCATCTGGTGCATCATCGCGTACCGTCGCCGCAAGGGTGCCACAGGCTTCCCGCGTCAGACGAGCTACAACCTCCCGTTGGAGGTTTTTTACGTGTTGGTGCCGTTGTTCATGGTTCTGGTGTTCTTCCACTTCACCGACGTGGAGCAGAAGTCCATCACCGCCCGTGTTGACAGCCCAGATGTCACCATCGATGTCCGTGCCAAGCAGTGGTCATTCGACTTCAACTACCTAGAAGGCAACGACGTCGACGAAGCTGTTTACTCGGCTGGTGTCCAGGCCACACTGGATGGTAAGCCGATCGACAAGTCGAAGCTGCCCACACTGTACTTGCCCGTGAATCGCTCGGTTGAGCTTCAACTGAACTCCCGTGAAGTGATCCACTCCTTCTGGGTGCCGGCATTCTTGGACAAGAAGGACATGTTGCCCGGCAAGACCAACTACATGACCCTGACGCCGAAGGCGTTGGGCACGTATGACGGTAAGTGTGCCGAACTTTGTGGTGAATACCACTCCGAAATGCTTTTCAACGTCAAGGTTGTCACGCAGGCCGAGTTTGATGCGCACCTCGCCGAACTCAAGGCCAAGGGCCAGACCGGCACCTTGGGCGAAGAGTACGATCGCCATCCCGACGCCGAGAACATAGAGAAGAAGTAGGGGGAAGAGGAAAGTGTCTACGCTCGAGTACTCAGCAACCGAAGTGAATTCGGCTGCTCCGCGGGTGGTTCCCGTGTCCAAGGGACGCATTGTCGTCAACTGGATCACCTCAACCGACCACAAGACGATCGGGTACATGTACCTGATCGCAGCATTCATCTTCTTCTGTCTTGGTGGCGTCATGGCGCTCATCATTCGGGCGGAGCTGTTTGAGCCGGGTATGCAGATTCTGCAAACCAAGGATCAATACAACCAGTTGTTCACCATGCACGGCACCATCATGTTGCTCATGTTTGCAACACCCTTGTTCGCCGGCTTTGCCAACGTCATCATGCCCCTGCAAATTGGTGCACCCGACGTTGCCTTCCCCCGCCTGAACGCCTTGGCTTTCTGGTTCTTCCTCTTTGGCAGCACCATTGCAGTATCCGGGTTCATCACTCCCCAGGGTGCTGCGGCGTTTGGTTGGTTTGCTTACGCGCCGTTGTCCAACACCACGTTTAGTCCCGGTGTTGGTGGCGACTTGTGGGTATTCGGCTTGGCCCTGTCAGGTTTCGGAACTATCTTGGGTGCCGTCAACTTCATCACCACCATCATTTGCATGCGTGCCCCTGGCATGACCATGTGGCGCATGCCGATCTTCACCTGGAACACCTTGGTCACAGCCATCTTGGTCCTGATGGCATTCCCGCCGTTGGCCGCGGCGCTGTTCGCCTTGGGTGCTGATCGCCGTTTCGGAGCTCACATCTTTGATGCCGAATTTGGTGGTGCCATGCTGTGGCAGCACTTGTTCTGGTTCTTCGGACACCCAGAGGTATACATCATTGCGTTGCCGTTCTTCGGTATTGTCTCGGAGATTTTCCCGGTCTTCAGCCGCAAACCGATCTTCGGTTACAAGGGCTTGGTGTTCGCCACCATCGCCATTGCCGCCTTGTCGGTGACTGTGTGGGCACACCACATGTACGTCACAGGCCAGGTCATGCTGCCGTTCTTCTCGTTCATGACAATGCTCATCGCGGTGCCAACGGGTGTGAAATTCTTCAACTGGATTGGCACCATGTGGCGAGGGTCCTTGACCTTTGAAACGCCCATGCTGTGGAGCCTTGGCTTCATCATCACCTTCTTGTTCGGTGGCCTGACAGGCATCATCTTGGCATCGCCGCCGTTGGACTTCCACGTCTCCGATACCTACTTTGTGGTTGCTCACTTCCACTACGTCGTGTTTGGCACAGTGGTGTTCGCCATGTTCGCCGGCTTCTACTTCTGGTGGCCCAAGTTCACCGGAAGGATGCTGAACGAACGGTTGGGCAAGATTCACTTCTGGCTCTTGTTCCTGGGCTTCCACGGCACCTTCTTGATCCAGCACTGGTTGGGTGTCTTGGGTATGCCGCGTCGCTACGCCGACTACATGGTCGAAGATAACTTCACCTGGATGAACCAGTTCTCCACCATTTCCTCGTTCGTCCTTGGCGCATCGATGATCCCGTGGTTCTGGAACGTTTACATCACCTGGCGCAGTGGCAAGAAGGTTGAAGTTGATGACCCTTGGGGCTTTGGCGCCTCCTTGGAGTGGGCAACATCCTGCCCGCCGCCGCGTCACAACTTCACGTCCCTGCCGCGTATCCGTTCGGAGCGTCCGGCTCTGGATCTTCACCATCCAGAGCTTGCCCCGCACTACGTACCGGCAGTACCAGCAACTACGAGGGGGGCTAACAAGTGAAGGTAGAATCTTGGCTGTTTTTGCTCACTGGATTGTTCTTCATTCCCGTGGCCACGGTTTACGGTTTCATGACGTCATGGGCCGAGCCCGTGGGGTTCTTGGCCATGTACCTGTTGTCCGGGTTGTGCGCCATGGTGGGTCTTTACCTGTACTACACGGGTAACCGGGTTGGACCTCGTCCCGAGGATCGCCTCGATGCCGAAGTTCATGAAGGCTCCGGCGAGCAGGGGCATTTCAGCCCCTGGAGCTGGTGGCCGCTGGTTTTGGCCTTGTCCTGTGCCGCAGCCTTCCTGGGCTTGGCCGTGGGTTGGTGGATCTTCCTGGTCGGCGCCGGCCTCGGTGTCATTGCGCTGGTTGGCTGGGTGTACGAGTACAGCCGCGGAGACCACGCACACTAGCATTGCCCGGCTTCCGTAGCCGGTTGAATTGAACAAAGTAAAAGGGATTGTCCCCCACCATGTGGTGGGGGACAATCCCTTTTTGCGCACCCCTGACAGACGCTCTCGCAGCAATGGTCATTAAATGACGGACGCTATCGCACCGAGTGCGATAGCGTTCATCAAAATCCAGCCATTGCTGCGAGAGCGTCTGTCAGGGGGTTAGGCGGGGTCTGTCAGGTCCGTGAGCAGCAGGGCAGCCAAATGGTCCACAGCGGCCCGCACGGCGTCGTCGTCGGCATCGCAGGGACCCACAGCCACCTCAACTTCAGTACCTTGCTGGAAGTCGGCACTCATCACAGCGAGCAGTGAACGCCCGTCAATGGCGTCGAGGCCCTCCTTGGCCAGGGTGATGGGCAGGCCCGTGCGGTTTACTGCCCTGACAAAAACTGCTGCCGGGCGCGCGTGCAGGCCGACGCTGGCAGCCACTGTGATCTTGCGGGTGTACATAAACGAGCTCCTAGAAGGTAGATGTTTCTGTATTGAGAGTAGTCGTGTTTTAGGCTGGTAACTGTGAGCAAAGGAGTTTCATGAGCTATTTGGTCCCGCCGGCGAAAGAGATCCCGGGGGAGTTGGACAGGGACTCGCCTGTCTCGGTCCATATCCAACTGCGGGAACTGTTGCGCAACTATGTGCTGTCCGCCAACAAGTCCGGGCGGCAGTTGCCCTCCGAGCGGGACATGGCAGCCCATTTCGGTGTGGCACGCATGACCCTCCGCCATGCCGTGGAGGCACTCGTCGAGGAGGAACTCCTTGAACGTGTGGTGGGGGTGGGGACGTTTGTGGCCCGCACCAAACTGGATGTGACGCTCAAACTCACCTCCTACTCGGAGGAGATGGCACGCCGCGGCATGCGCCCCTCGGCACGAGTGCTGGCGTTCGAACAGATTCGCGCCACGGCCCGCCTGGCCCGTGAGCTTGCGCTGGAGGAGGGCCAGGCGGTCATTCGGCTGCGCAGGCTCCTGTTGGCGGACGATGAGCCCATGAGCGTGGATGAGAACTTCCTCCCGGCCTGGCGGGTGCCGGGCATCCTTGACGCCGGACCGCCGTCGTCCCTGTACAACGTGCTGGGGGAGCGCTACGGGCTGGTCATTGAGTGGGGTGAGGACATCATCGAAGCCAACGCCGCCACACCCTCCATTGCCCGGTTGCTGAAGGTCGACATCGGTGCCCCGGTGCTGCGCACCGAACGCCACGCGTTTGTGTCGCGCTCAACAGTGGATTACTCGGTGTCCTTCTACCGGGCGGACAGGTACAAGCTCCGTGTACCCCTGCAGCGCCCCGGCGTGCGCACCAGACGCATGTACTAGCGGCCGGCGCCGCAGTCCGCCAGACTGGCGCAGGCGGCCGGAGAGGGCAACAAAAAGCAGTGGGCGGTTCCCTTTCGGGAACCGCCCACTGCTTTTTGTTCAGCCCTGCTTAGTGCTTGATGGCCTTCTCATCATCACTGGCTTCGATAGCCTCGTGATGGTGACCGGCCGCCAGCTCCGACGGTGCCGCCGGGGCAACACGATCCTCGAAGAAGAATCCGCTGAGCTTGGCTCGCAGGTGCTCCTTCTTGGTGACAATCCCGTTGTCGTTCGGGATGCCTTCCTCGGCGACCGGGGACTGGAAACCAACCAGCTTGTAGCGCTTGTAGTCATCGAGCTGTGCGTGGATTTCCTGGAACTCACCATGCGGCAAACGCACGATGCGGCCAGTCTCACGACCGTGGAGAGCAATCTCGCGATCCTTGCGCTGGAGTGCAAGGGCAACACGCTTGGCGACAATGAAGCCAAGTACCGGGCCAATGAAGAACAGTGCGCGCAACCAGTACGTGACATCGTTCAGCGAGACCTGGAAGTGTGTTGCGATCAAGTCAGAGCTTGCAGCGGCCCACATGACGCAGTAGAAGATGAAGCCTGCAACACCAATGGCCGTACGGGTCGGCACATTGCGGGGACGGTCCAACACGTGGTGTTCACGGTTGTCGCGCGTTACCCAGCGTTCAATCCACGGGTACAGGAACAGCAAGGTGAAGACGATGCCAGCCGGGATCAAGGCCGGGCCAAGAACGTTGAAGGACAGCGTGTTCACGCCCCACGGGAACGGAATATGCCATTCCATCGGGATGTTGAACAACCAACCTGGCATGAGGCGCAGGGCACCATCCACCCAACCGATGTACCAGTCAGGCTGTGTGCCTGCCGAAACGGGGGAGGGGTCGTAGGGGCCGTAGTTCCAGATGGGGTTGATGGTGAACGTGGCGGCAACGAAGGCGATGATGCCGAACACGATGAAGAAGAAGCCGCCAGCCTTAGCCGCGTAAACCGGGCCAAGCGGGTAACCCACCACGTTGCGGTCGTTGCGGCCCGGGCCGGGGTACTGGGTGTGCTTGTGGATGACCACCATGAACAAGTGAATGGCGATCATGAGCAAGATCATGGCCGGCACCAACATGATGTGCATCATGTACAGGCGGCCAATGATGACTGTGCCCGGGAACTCCCCACCGAAGAGGAAGAAGGAGATGTAGGTACCAACCACGGGAATGGACTTGACCACACCATCAATGATGCGCAGACCGTTGCCGGAGAGCAGATCATCGGGGAGTGAGTAACCGGTGAAGCCGGCAGCCATGGACAGGATGAGCAGCACGCCGCCCACCACCCAGTTCAGTTCGCGGGGCTTGCGGAATGCGCCGGTGAAGAATACGCGCAGCATGTGCACCGACACGGCAGCCACGAACAACAGGGCTGACCAGTGGTGAACCTGGCGCATGAACAAGCCGCCCCGAATCTCAAAGGAGATGTCCAGCGAGGAGCTGTACGCGACGGACATTTCCACGCCCTTGAGGGGAACGTAAACGCCGTCGTAGTGGGTCTCAGCCATGGACGGGTCAAAGAAGAACGTCAGGAAGGTGCCCGAAAGGAGCAGGATGACGAAGGTGTACAAGGCAACTTCGCCGAACATGAATGACCAGTGGTCGGGGAAGACCTTCCGGCCGAATTCACGCAGCATGCCCGAGCCGCCCACGCGCTCATCAACAAAGTTGGTGATGCGACCGGTGGCGGTCTTGGGCTCGAATGTGGTTTGCGGTGCTGTCGACATGATTAGCCACGCTCCCAGAAGCTCGGTCCAACAGGTTCATGGAAGTCGCTCTGCGCGACCAGGTAGCCCTCGGCGTCAACCGTAATGGGCAGCTGCGGGAGCGGGCGAACAGCCGGCCCGAAGATAACCTTGCACTCCTGCGTCAAGTCAAAGGTTGACTGGTGGCAGGGGCACAGCAGGTGGTGCGTCTGCTGCTCGTACAAAGCAACCGGGCAACCAACGTGGGTGCAAATCTTGGAGTAAGCAACAATGCCGTTGTAAGCCCAGTCCTCGCGACCCTCTGAAGGGTTGAGATCATCCGGGTTCAAACGCATCAGCAAGACAACTGCCTTGGCCTTCTCGTTGAGTTTGCCGTGCTCGAGCTTGTTCAGGGACTCGGGAATCACGTGGAACGCCGAACCAATAGTGACGTCAACTGCCCTGATGGGTGTGCCGTCAGGATCGCGGGCAAGACGCTCGCCTTCCTTCCACAGCGTGTGCCGCAAGGCGTCACCGGGCAGCGGGCCAAGATCGCGGAAGATCGCGATGGCCGGCAGGGGAGCCAGTGCGACGGCGCCGATGAGGGTGTTGCGGATCAGCGGGCGACGCTTGATGCCTGTCTCCTCAACGATGTCATCGATGATTTGAACGGCCGCCAGACGGTCTTCCTCGGAGCGCAGTTCGTGACGCTCTTCAGCAACTTCATGGTCCGGCATGAGGGCGCGGGCCCAATGCACAATGCCCGTGCCAATGCCCAGCATGGCAAAGGCCACGCCTATGCCGAGGAACGTGTTCTGCACACGCAAAGTGTCCAAGGTGTCATCAAGGCGAATGCCAAAGTAACCAACGAAGAAAAGCAGCGTGCCAACGATGGAAATGATAAATAGCCATGCCACCTGGCGTTCGGCCCGCTTTGCAGCCTTGGGGTCCGTGTCAGCTAGTCGCAAACGATGTGGTGGCAGTCCCGGGTCTTGGAACCTATCCACCTCATCGTGACCAGCCTTAGCTACGGCGTCCGAGCTTGTCGGCGTGCCGTCACTATGGTTGCCCATAATCCCCTCATCCTTCTCTTATCCCGGCGCGTTCCCGGGGTCGTAATGTATGTATCTGGTGGCTGCTAGCGCAGCCAAAAACTGTGGTTCTTGAAACTTAGGAAGTCCGCGACGTCAGCCAGATGGTGAAGCCGATGACAACACCAAGGACGGCTGTCCAGAGGAACAAGCCCTCGGAAACCGGACCCAGCGAGCCAAGCTTGGCGCCACCGGGGGAGCCCTGGTTCTCAATGGTGTTCAAGAAGGTGATGATGTCGCGCTTGCCTTCGGGGCTGATGTTGGCGTCGCTGAACACTGGCATGTTCTGCGGGCCCGTGACCATGGCGCTGTACATGTGGCTGCTGGACACACCAGCGAGCGGCGGAGCAAACTTACCGCGTGTCAGTGCGCCACCAGCTGCGGCAGCGTTGTGGCACATGGCGCAGTTCACGCGGAACAATTCGCCACCGGCGGCTGCGTCGCCGCCACCGTCAATGAATTCCTCCTCGGGCAGTGCCGGACCGTCACCCAAAGTGGCCACATAGGCGGCCAATTCACGGGTCTGCTCGGCGTCGAACTGCTTGGGCTTCACGCGAGCCTGGGGGCCCTGCATCTGCATGGGCATGCGGCCCGTGCCGACCTGGAAGTCGACTGCCGCCGCGCCGACGCCGGCCAAGGACGGTCCTGCGTCCGTGCCGCTGGCGCCCATCCCGTGACAGGTGGCGCAGTTGGCGATGAACAGCTTTTCGCCCTCTTCGACCTGTTGCGCGGTAAACGTGGTGGTATCGGCCTTGGCCTCATTCATGGTTGTGACAACGGCGTATAGCCCACCTGTCAGCATGAGCCCCATCACTAGCAACGCTAGTGCAGCCAGCGGATGACGTCGCTTCTGCGAAAGTGCCTTCACTTGGTGGTTCCTTTGATCTGTTTCCAGCAGCCCCTAGTGAGGGCCGCAAATGCTAAGTCTTACCTTGTAGAGAAGAAAGCTGTTGGCAGCTTACTTCAGGACGTAGATGACCAAGAAGAGGCCGATCCACACGACATCCACGAAGTGCCAGTAGTAAGAAGTGACGATCGCGCTGGTGGCTTCGAAGTGTCCAAACTTCTTTGCAGCATACGCGCGGCCGATGATGAGGAGGAATGCAACGAGTCCGCCAAGGACGTGCAGGCCGTGGAAGCCTGTTGTCATGTAGAAGGCAGAGCCGTAGGGGTTTGAATTCAGGAGCACGTGCTCGGACGTCAACATGGCGTATTCGGTCGCTTGACCGGCAACGAAGATGGCGCCAAGTACGAAGGTCAACAGGAACCACTCCGTCATTCCCCACTTGGAGAACTGGAAGAGGCGTCCGGTGCGGCGAGGCCGAAGGTTCTCAGCGGCAAACACACCCATCTGGCAGCTGAATGAGCTGGAAACCAGAATGATCGTGTTTGCCAAGGCGAACGGGAAGTTCAGCTTGGCCGTTTCTTCAGCCCACATCCCACCAGTGGTGGAACGCAGCGTGAAGTACATGGCAAAAAGGCCGGCAAAGAACATCAGTTCACTGGACAACCAAACTACGGTTCCTACAGAAACCATGTTCGGTCGATTCAGCGTCGGATGCGCCGGGGTACTGGGGGCATGGGTCGCAGTTGTCACATAGACATTATGTCTATAAAACTCCAGACTTCCCAATGCAAAATGCCGTTTGCCAGATCTTTTTCTACAAACCTGCGAAATTCCGGTGTATTCACAGCTGAAACCCAGACGCGTATGCACAACACGTTGGAGGTGTCAATGGTCACATTCCTTGGGCCGTCGCCGATTTCCACTAACATCTGGAGAGTGAATCCTCTCCAAAACGCTGCCGCCGACACCCGCACCTGGCCAAATCTCATCGCCGCCTTGATAGCCAAGGAAGATCTCAGCCAGGACGCAACCCAGTGGGCCATGAACACCATCATGGCCGGCGACGCCTCCGATGTGCAGATTGCCGGGTTCCTGGTGGCCTTGCGTGCCAAGGGTGAAACAGTTGCCGAGGTGACAGGCCTGGTGGAGGCCATGCTGGCCAATGCGCGGCCCCTGCCGATATCCGCCGACGCCTTGGATATTGTGGGCACCGGCGGTGACAGGCTCAATACTGTCAACATCTCCACCATGGCCGCGCTGGTGTGTGCCGGGGCCGGCGCCACAGTGGTCAAGCACGGCAACAGGGCTTCCTCCTCCGCTGCGGGCTCTGCGGACGTGCTGGAGAGCCTTGGTGTGCGCCTGGACTTGTCCCTGGAGATGGTGACCCGGGCGGCTAGCGAGGTGGGCATCACGTTTTGTTTCGCAAACTTCTTCCACCCCTCCATGCGCCATGCGGCCGTCGCCAGACGCCAACTGGGCATTCCCACAGCCTTCAATCTGTTGGGTCCGCTCACCAACCCGGCCCATGTGAGCGCATCGGCCATTGGGGTTGCCGACGCCCGCCTGGCACCCCTGGTGGCGGGTGTGTTGGCGGCGCGCAATGTGCGGGCGCTTGTGTTTAGGGGCAGTGACGGCCTGGATGAGCTGACGACGACGGGCACCTCCAC
Organism: Arthrobacter sp. TMN-49; assembly: GCF_054511095.1. Taxonomy (NCBI): domain Bacteria; kingdom Bacillati; phylum Actinomycetota; class Actinomycetes; order Micrococcales; family Micrococcaceae; genus Arthrobacter; species Arthrobacter sp. TMN-49. Next base: position 23,631 of record NZ_JBTNDH010000003.1, read on the forward strand.
CGTCTGGGAGGTCAGGGACATGAAAGTCACGCAGACACCCTTTGATCCCTTGGATGTGGGAATTCCCCGGGCCACCATTGAGGACCTGCGGGGCCAGGACGCGGCATTCAATGCGGCAGTGGTGCGGCGCATTCTTGACGGTGAACGCTCACCGGTGCGTGATGCAGTCATTCTTAACGCGGCCGCCGGGCTTGTAGCCTACGACCTGTCCGCCTCCGGCACGCTGGTGGAGCGTATGCGCTTCGCGGCGGCCCGGGCCGAGGCCGCCATTGATGGTGGTGCGGCCGCGAACGTGCTTAAGAGCTGGGTTGCCCTCTCCGCCGCGGCCGCCCAGTAGGCTGCCGCAAGACACCAACTAAACACGTGAGAGGCTCGCCAAGCGGCCCTCACGTGCTTTGCTGATCCATGAAGGCAGGCGCATGCCTTAGCTCAGCGCACGGGCCGCAGTGGCTGCCTGCTGGACCAGCCCGGCGTCGGTGGCAAAATAGCTGTGGTCCTCGTCCGCGGCCGCGGCCGTGATGGGTTGGGGCAGGGTCTGCGTGACCATGCGCTTAGCCGACAGGTGGGCGTCCCGCAGGCCAGCAGCATGGAAGGTGGTGAAGTCGGCAATCTCCACGCCGCCGCCAGCCATGACATGCAGTCGGCCCCGGGCCGCCTCGTGCATGGCCCGCAGCTGGGCCAAACCGTCGCTAGCCCTGGCGGCCCCGCCGGAGCTCAAGATGCGTTGCACCCCAAGGTTGGCCAACTGCGCAACTGCAGTCACGGCGTCGGGCAGCTTGAGGTGGTCAATGGCCCGGTGGAAGGTGATGTGCAAGCCGTCGGCTGCCGCAATCAAGGTCTCGGCAGTGGCAAAGTCGATGGTGTCCGACGCCGTGAGAGCGCCAATGACCACACCCGTGGCGCCGGCGTCGCGCAGGGCCTTGATTTCTTCAACCATGAGGGCGACGGCTGCGCTGTCATAGATGTAGTCGCCCGGGCGGGGCCGGACCAAGGCGTGAATGGCCAAGTCCGGTTCGGCCTGGCGGACACTTTTCAGCAGGCCCTGGGACGGTGTCAGCCCGCCCAGTTGCAACGCGCAGCACAGCTCAATCCGGGCGGCACCGTGCGCCGCTGCCAGTTGCGCTCCGGGGACGTCCTGAACAGCTATCTCGAGGCGCATCCGCGCACTCAGTGGTCGAAGCCGAGGGAGAACGCTGCATCCAGATCGGTTTGCGAATATGCGCGGAAGGAAATCTGGGTGGTGGTGGAGACTATCGACTTCACCTTGGAGAGTTTGTCGGCAATCACATCCGCCAACTCCTCATGTTTTTGTACGCGCGCAATGGCAATCAAGTCCCATTCACCCGTCACCGAGTAAACCTCACTGATGCCGTCAAGCTCGGAAATCTCTTGGGCGGCTTCGGGGATCCGGGAGGCATCAGTCTTGATCAAGACAAAAGCGGTGATCACAGGCGGGGTCCTTGTCGTGTGGCTCAATCAGGTGGAAAACGGCTCGGCGATGGCACAACTACGCACATCGTTGCCCCCATCGTAACGCAATGGATTCGCTAGTTATGGCCTTTGAGTGCCACGTGTCACACGTGTTGCGATGAGCCTGTGGCCGAGCAGAAACAAGGCCAAAACAAGTGTCGCCACCACCACGAAGGGGACGGCGGCGGTTGCGCCGGAGAGGATGCGCAACGCCATTCCACCAGCCACGGTGATCAGCCACAGGCAGACGCCGTGGGGCCACACGCGCAACGGCTGGCGCCAGGTGCGGCAGATGAGCCAGCCCACGGCCAGTGCGGCGAGAAAAGGCCATGCCGTCTCCAGCACGCCGGCCACCGAGAGGTCCTCCCGGTGGGAGCTGCGCCCGGACAGGGCAAAGATCAGCACCAGGACAACGTCCGCGGCGATCGTATAGAAAAGTGTCTTTGAACTGGGGCGGGCTTGTGTTTGTTTCACCTAGGGGAGTTTAGTCGCAAACTCGAAGGTGTTTGGTGTCCTTGGGTGGTGCGCTGCACACCTTGTCCGTGGCTGGTTCTGTACCTGGTGATTCGCGACGCCGTCAAAGCCAAGCCCCGCCGCCGGAAAGCTACCAGCGAGTAACCATTGATGCCGTGGTCGGGCGGTCCTAGGATTTTGCACAGGTCAGAACGCTTGTCTGGACCGTTTTCGAGCAATGGATGTGGTGGCAATGGCAGGGATTGGTACGTGCCTGTGGTTTGACGGCCGGGCAGAAGAAGCAGCGAACTTTTATGTTGGATTGTTCCCCAACTCCCATGTTGGAGAGATTGCCCGCTGGGGCGAGGGTGGTCCCGGTGAGGCTGGCACTGCCTTGACCGTCGCCTTCGAGCTGGATGGCCGCAGTTTTCGTGGCCTCAATGGTGGGCCGCAGTACACCTTTACTGAGGCGATCTCCTTTGAGCTGTTCTTTGACACCCAGGAGGAGCTGGACGCCAAGTGGGTTGCCTTGACGGCCGACGGCGGTGAGGAAAGCCAGTGCGGCTGGCTCAAGGACAAGTTTGGCGTGTCCTGGCAATTGATCCCCAGCATGCTCACCAGCGTCCTCAACGGAGCCGACCCGCAAGGCTCACAACGGGCCATGGTCGCCATGCTGGGTATGGCAAAACTGGATATTGCCGCTTTGCAGGCCGCCTACGACGGCTAACAACTCTGTGGCAGGCGTCGTATTACGGCAGGGTTGGATTCCTCTACCGGAATTTCACTGTTTTTACATAGAATAAAGTCACCCATCCCGGCGCCTGCCGGACCGGACAAGCGAAAGGCCTGCCGATGTCCAGTCGTCAAGTGCCGGCGGGGGCTGCTGTGGCCGTTGCCAATGCGTCGTGGCTGCCACTGATTGTGGTGGTCTTGACCCAAATTCAGGCGTCGTTTGCCGTGAATGCTCTGACAGTTTCCATGCAGGGCATCACCACGGATCTGAACACCCCAGCCACCAACATTGGCACTGCCATTACGGCTGGGACGTTTGCCATGGCCGCGTTCATCCTGCTCGGCGCCAAAGTTGGGGCCAAGTTTGGTTCACGCAAGGTTTTCCAGATTGCCGTGGCCATCCACGGGCTGTCCATGGCAGCTGTGGCGCTGAGCGTCAGCCCCGTGATGCTGTTCGTTGCCCAAGCGTTGTCCGGGGCCGTGATCGCCCTGATTGCCCCGGCCCTGGTGGTGTTCATTGCGGCCAACTTCAAAGGGGACCAGCAGGCCAAGTCCATTGGCTACCTTGCCGCAGCCATCCCGGCGGCCGGTGTGTTGGCACTGCTGATTGCCGGCTCCTTCGCCTCAACCATCGGCTGGCGTTTTTCCTTCGGGCTCATTGTCCTGCTGGCAATTGTGAACTTTGCCCTGAGTTTCAGACTCAAGAACATCGCCCCTATGCCCGACGTCGCCATCGACTGGGTCGGGTCAATGATTGCGGCCGTGTCCATCATCTTCCTGAGCTTCGGCTTCAGCGGCATGAACTCCTGGGGCGTGGTGATGGCCACGGAGGCGGCGCCGTTCAATGTGCTGGGCTTGTCCCCGGCGCTGGTCCTGATTGTGTTGGGGGCAGTGGGCGGCCAGGCGTTCTTCATGTGGCTGCGCAAGCAAAAGTCCACGGGACGCCCGCAGATCTTTGACCTTGACGTGCTGAAGTCGGGGGCGGAGAAGGCCACAACATTTTGCATGGCGGCCATGTTGTTTGCGGGCACAGCAGCGAACTTCCTCATCCCCCTGTACATCCAAATTGTGCAGGGCCGCTCAAGTTTCCAAACGTCCATCTCGATCATCCCCTACACCCTCTCGATCTTCGTGGCCAGTTCCTTGGTGGCGCAGTTCTACGACAAGTTCACGCCCCGGAAACTGGCGCGCCTGGGCTTCATCGTGGTGTCGCTGGGGCTCATCCTGCTGGCCTTCACCATCAGCAACAGCTGGGGCCAAATCTTTGTGGTGTTGGGCCTGATCACTCTTGGTTTGGGCCAGGGAGCGATCGTGGCGCTTGTCTTCAACACCCTGTTGTCGGCATCGCCGCAGAGGCTCGCCGGCGATGTGGGTGCCTGGCGCGGGCTGGTGCACAATATTTCCGGCTCGGTGGGCATCGCGGTGGCGAGCGTGTTTGCTGTGTCGGTTCTGACCGTCAGTGTCACGGCGGGCATGAGCGCCCACGACGAGATTCCCGAGGAGCTGGCGAATCAGATTCCGCTGGACAGCGTAAATTTTGTGACCAACGACCACCTCAAGGATTTCCTTGGCTCCACCACGGCTACCTCTGCGCAGGTGGATGCGGCCGTGAAGGTCAATGAGGACGCCCGCCTGCAGGCGTTGAAGATTTCCATCCTGGGTCTGGCCGCCATCGCCATGTTGGCCATTGTGCCGGCCGGCAGGATGCCGAACAGGCTGCCGGGGGATCTGCCCGAGGACCTGTCCAGCGGACGCCCACCCACCAAGGAGGAACTGGCCCGGGAGGCCGAACATCGGGACTGAGGCATCTGGCGGTACCGCGGGACTAAATGTACTTCAGGAACCTTTGGGGTGCGTCCATGAAGGAACGCCAGTTGCGCACCAGCTCAAGTTCTTCCCAATCCTTGGGGCGCAACCCCCAGTCGCCCACCTCGTAAATGGTGGCTCCGGGCAGTGATGCCAGCAGCGGCGAGTGGGTGGAGAGAATGACTTGGGAGTCGCCGTCGTCCATCAGTTGCGTCAGCACGCTCAGCAGTGACAGGCAGCCGGAGAAGGAGAGCGCGGATTCGGGCTCGTCAAGGATCCCGAGCCCGCCGCCGCGAAACCTGTCCACGATGAGTTGCAGGAAGGATTCGCCGTGGGACATGGTGTGGAAGTTGATGTCGGGGATCCCTTGGCGGGGGTTGTCCTCCAGGTACGTGAAGAATCCGTGCATGGTTTCGGCACGCAGGAAATAGCCGTACTTGCTGGTGCCGGCGTTACGCGTAACTTTCAGGTTGGCGTGCAGTTCCGACTCGGTGGGGCGGCTGTGGTGCAAAGCCCCGGTGGAGCCGCCCTCCGGGTTGACGCCGTAGGCCATGGCGATCGCCTCCACCAGTGTTGACTTGCCGGAACCGTTTTCGCCCACAAAGACTGTGGCGCGGCCCAGGTCCAGCCCGTTCTCGAGGAGATGACGCACCGGTGCCAAGGTGGCTGGCCACACGTCGGGGTCCGGCCGGTTGAAGTCGTTGATGCCCACGTGACGCACCGGTGTTTGGCCGAACGTCATGGCTGGGGCTCCGCCAGGGCCACGCAGACGGCCTGGACGGGCGGGTGAACCTTGAAGGAGGTCACCACTCTGGTGTTGGCGGCTTGACTCAGCGAGACGTTGAAGTGTTCGCAGAATGCTGCCGTGTCGGAAAACTCGTCGGGGCAGGGGTGTACGTGGTGAAGGATCCCCTGCTCGGTTGGGCCAGCAGGACCTGTGACAGCAACAGACCTTCAGTATCGACACTTCTCATATGGCCATCCTGCCAGCTGGAGTCATGGATACTTGTCACTATGGCAGCCTCCTTTGAATGTGTCACCCGGACATCCATGAGCCGGGCCGAGTTGTTTGATCTTTCTCGCAGCATTGATGCACACACGGAGTCGATGGCCCACTCTAGGGAAACGGCCATAGCTGGGGTGAGGTCCGGTCTGCTGGGTCTGGGACAGGAAGTAACGTGGCGGGCCTGGCACTTCGGCATTCCGCTGCGGATGACCTCCCGGATTACCCAACTCAATGCGCCCAGCTGTTTTGTCGATGAGCAAGTCAAGGGCCCGTTCCTGTACTTCAAGCACGTTCATGACTTTCGCAAAGACGCGGCCGGGACCAACATGACTGACAGGATCGAGTTCGCTGCGCCCCTTGGTCCGCTGGGGCGTTTTGTGGAGAAGGTGGTACTGACTCGCTACCTGAAGAAGCTCATTGAGACGAGGAACGTGTATTTGGTTTCCGGCGCCCAATAGTGCCGTGGCGGCGGTGGCACCGGGCTCAGCGGCTAGTAGTACTGAGGCGGCCATTCTGCAGGGTCGGCGCTGACTGCATCCAGCCGTGGATCGGCTATGAGTTCGTTGATGGCATCGGTGCTGGCCCCAATGCCCACCCAGTGGGGATCCACGTCCTTGGCCACGCACCATGCACGGTCAGCCGGCCAAACAAGAGCCGGGGTCGGAATCCACTGTTGGTCCGGCGCCTGATCTTCCGTGGCTATTTCCCACGCGCCGTTTTCGGAAACACTCCCCTCGTAGAGATAGTAGGAGCGGTTCGGCACGTCCACCCAGGCCCCAGGCATGTCGAAGCCAGAGCCGTCCCAAAAGCAAAAGTAGAGCCCGCCGGCAGTGGCTGTGTGTTTTGACAAGCTGACAATCGCCGCCTGCATCATGTCTGTCTCCGGGAGCACGCCGGGGATGGCCTCGGCGTCGTTCTCGCTTTGGCCCGGGCGCGTGGGGTCCGGCAGGATGCGCAGCCGAGCATAGGCAGGGAATCCGGCCGGGCCGAAGCCGACGAGCTGCTGCCACGGCAGCGTGGTGCCGGTGATCCAATCAGCGGCGGAATTCTCTGGAGCCGGGCGGAGAGTCATGGGGTAGAGCCTAGCCGCCCCGCCTAGTCAGCGCAGCGCGCGCAAGTATCGCCGTCGCACCACCAGTTGCGCGAGCAGAAGAAGCGGGTACAGGGCACGCCACGGTTGCTGCGGTGCCGCGCGGGTGAGCGATCGGATGGTCAGATGGACCTGTTCTCCGTCGCGGTGAACAATAAAGGCTTCCTCGCCGCTGACCGGATGCCCGGGCAGGGTTTTGTAGGCGAAACCCACCCGGTCCGGCTGCTCCACCACGGCCACTACTTCCACGGGCTCATGGACCGTTATCCCGAACATCCGTGCCGTGACTATCACGCGCTGGCCGGGCGCAACAGATTCGGTTGAATCCACGGAGAAGCCACTGGAAGTCTTCACTTTCCACAACAGCACACCACAGGCCGCGCGTTCCCAGGCGGCCTCACCAATTCCCACCACGGCAGAAACTTCCGAACGCCGATATGCGGTGTCGCTGGGCGGCCAGTCACGAAGATCCGGGCTAGTCATGGGTTGTCCCTTTCACGCTCCAGCTGACTCTCGGCTGTCTTGAAGCCGTCCCCATGACACTACGCTGGCGGGCGCGCCGGGGGATCGATCGCGCCGGCGCCCATCGAGCGGAACCCTGTGGCCGGCGTCGTCCATTCCCGCCGCCAGAGTCACTCAGGGGGCATCCTCGGCGGGGGAGTCCGCCACCGCACGCTGCGCAACGTCGCGCATGCGTTCAACACCGGGGTGCCACGGGCGGGCTGACGGGCCGGTGAAAATCAGCGTGCGTTCGAGCCGCGGCGCCAATTCCACCGTGACCAGATTCTCGCCCAGCATGGTGTGCGCCAGGGACGGCATGATCGCCACGCCCAGACCGGCCTCGACCATGCCAAGGAGGGTGCTCGTCTCATGAACCCTTTGTGTCGGCGCATACGAAGTGCCCGCCAGCGTGTGCAAGTCCATGATCTGGTGTTCGCAGCCGGCGGTGGATGACAGCAAGGGGTCTTCCAGGAGCTCGTTGAGTCTGATTAGGTCCACGGCAGCCAGCGGGTGGTCTGCGCGCAACACGGCCCTGAAATCATCACGGGCAAGGACGGCTGCATGCGGTGGAAGCGGATTCTCCGCAACTACAATGGCGGCATCCACAGCCCCAGTGGCAAGCCAGTGAACAAGTTCATCGTCGCCTCCCTCAAAGAGGCGAATGTCCAGACCGGGCAGTTCGGTGCGCCACTTACCGAGTAGTTCCGGGACCAGCCGGTGGGACGCAGTTGCCCCGGCGCCGAGGTTGACTGTTCCGGTGGCAGCGTGTTGGTGATGCAAGTCCACCGTGGCACCGAGTGAGCGAACGCTCGCCAGGACGCTGCGGGCGTGCGTGAGAATGGAGTCGCCCAGAGGGGTTGGCGCGATGGCAGGAACGCGTTGCACCAGTGGTGCGCCGGTGAATTGCTCCAACGCGGACAGGGCGTGCGACACAGCTGACTGGCTCATCGCCAGATGGTCCGCGGCGGCGCCAAATCCGCCGTGTTCGAGCACTGCCACAAAGACCTCAAGCTGGCGAATAGTTACCGGCACAAATCGATTTTCTGCATGAGACCATGAGCGGAATTCGTTTGATTCATGGGGGAAGTCTAGTTGAGACTGAGGTGGACAAACTAGGGGTGAGGCGCAGTGAGCAGGAGCATGATGACAGAGACGAAGGGCGTGGCCCTGGGCACCCAATATTTGGGTGCGGCCGTGGTCTGGGGCGCAAGCTTCCTTTTCATCAAGGTTGCCGTGGGTGGTCTCTCGCCTGCCCAGGTGGTGCTTGGCAGGCTCCTTTTTGGCGCCATAGTACTTGCCGCCATCATGGTGACCACCCGCCGCCGCTGGCCGCGGGGGATTCGAGTATGGGCGCACCTCACGGCAATCGGCGCCATCATGTGCGTCATTCCCTTCCTGCTTTTCTCGTGGGCTGCCCAGTATTTACCGGCCGGGTTGTCCAGTATTTTCAACGCAACGACTCCCATCGCCACAATGGTGGTGGCCTTGGCGATCCTCCCCGACGAGCGACTGACCAGAATTAAGACGGCAGGCATTTTCCTCGCAGCCGCCGGCGTCGTTCTTATTGCCGCGCCGTGGAACGCGGTCGCCGACACAGCGCACCCGATGTTCATCTGGGCCCAGCTGGCCTGCCTTGGCGGCACTGCCTGCTATGGACTTGGATTCAGCTACACCCGGCGATTCCTGCGCGGATACAACTATGACGCCATCACGGTTTCCGCCTCGCAGATCGGAGCCGGCGCCATCATCATGCTGGCACTGACCCCGTTCATCGGAACAGGACCAGTAGCGCTGACACCGGCCATCGTGAGCAGCGTTGTCATCCTCGGGGGTGTTGGGACGGGAATCGCCTACATCTGGTACACCAACGTCATCAATGCGTGGGGAGCAACCATCGCATCGACAGTTACCTACCTCACCCCCATCAGCGGGGTGCTTCTGGGTGTTCTGGTGCTGGGCGAAACAGTTCACGTGAACCAAGTCGTCGGCGGAGCCGTTGTGGTCTTCGGCATCCTGGTCGGGCAGGGACGATTCCGGCAGCTGCGTGCCCGTGGCAGGAACGACGGCGGCGATCCCGTGCCGCCGGCTGCTGGACGTTACCGAGTAGGCTGAAATGTACAGGTGATGGATAGGAGTGGGACATGGCCCGGAGTGCTACGAAGGGTGCGGCGGTGGCTGAGGTGTTGGCCGAGTTGGCTGCGCTGGAGGATCCGAAGGCGCGTGCCATAAACGAGAAACACGGTGACGATCACGGGGTGAACCTTGGCAAGCTGCGCGCTGTCGCTAAGCGGCTGAAGACGCAGCAGGATCTTGCCCGCGAACTCTGGGCGACCGGTGACACCGCCGCGCGGCTGGTGGCGCTGCTGATCTGCCGGCCGAAGGACTTTGGGCCCGAGGAGTTGGACGCCATGATGCGTGAGGGTCGGATACCCAAGGTCAATGACTGGCTGGTGAACTATGTGGTGAAGAAGAGCCCGCATGCGCAGGATCTGCGTGTCCTCTGGTTCGCCGATCCGGATCCGGTGGTTGCCAGTGCCGGGTGGGCACTGACCAGCGAACGCGTCGTCAAGGCGCCAGGCAGCCTGGACCTGCCGGGCCTGCTGGAGATCATCGAGGCCCAGATGAAGGACGCTCCGGACCGCCTGCAGTGGGCCATGAACACCTGCCTTGCCCAAATCGGCATAGAACATCCCGAACACCGCGCCCGGGCCCTTCGCATCGGTGAGCGCTTGGAGGTCCTGAAGGACTACCCGACGCCGCCGAACTGCACCTCCCCGTTCGCACCCCTCTGGATCAACGAAATGGTGCGCCGACAGGGCGAAAAGTAGTCCAGGCCGCTGCTGAGCAAGTCCCGTGGACTATCCCTCCCGAGACATCCAGTGCCCCGGACCGGCCGCGAAGGCGAGTACGGTGGCAGAGAAATCCAGCAAGACACTGGCGGCGCGCTGTGCATGACCGCCGCCAAGCTCCTCGTGCAGCCACGCACCGCCGCCCCGTCGCCGGATCCCGGAGACGAACTCCACCGCCACGGCATTGTCGACTCGTTCGTCGTTGCCGAGGATGCAGCACAGCACCGGTGGAAGTGACCCGGCCGAGTCCATGGCGGCCAGCAGGTGGAGTGGGAAATAGGCTGCTCGTTGTTCCGGAGAGGTTTCCCCGTCGGCACCGAATTCGTGAAGCCACTGGGCGCCCAAACCGTGCCGATGCAGATCCACGGTGTCCAGCAACGGGGCCACCGCAATCACGCGGCCAAAGTCGTCCGGTGCCAGCAACGCTGCGGCACACACCACCAGGCCGCCATGGGAGGCGCCCACGGCTGTGAGCTCACCGACTGTCGTCCAGCCCTGCGCCACCAGGTGGCGGGCCACATCGATCAAGTCGTGGACGGCCCGCAACTTATTGGCCCCGCGTCCGGCCTCGTGCCATTGCGGGCCACGTTCCCCGCCCCCGCGGATCTGGGCCGCCACATGGATGCCGCCGGCAGCAAGCCAGGCGGCCACGCTGGGTTCGGGCTCGGTACGGTGCACGACACCGAAACCCCCGTAGCAAGAAAGCAGGAGAGGCCGCGGGGAAACGGGCAGGACACCGGCAACGTCCCCGGCGCGCGCCGAGACAATCACCGGAATCGCCACCCCGTCCCGGGCCGGGACCAACAACCGACGGTGCGTGAACGCGGCGTCGGCATTGCGGGGCGGCCGCTCCGCGGCGGTCCCTGGCGGTAACTCCAGGCAGACAACCGCCGAGGGTCGCTCCGGGGAGGCGCTCTGGACCCAGAGTGCGCCCCCGTCGCGATGGGTGCTGAGCGCCAGGGCTGTGAGGTGTTCGGCGGCCTCGAGCTGCCACAGCGTTGCCCCGTCCCGAGTCACGGTGGTGCCTGCGGGATCTTCGATGGCCAGGATGTTTCCGTGCACGCCGGAGATCCGGGCCAGCACCTGCTGCCCCGGCGCTTCCCCGGGAAACGGGTCCGGGGAGGTTGACTGGATCCAGCCGCCGTCCCCGAGAAGCCAGTACCGTGTTGCGGTTCCGGGAGTGCGCACAGTGAGCTGCAGTGCGCCATCCTTGATGCTCAGGCGCAGCCGTGATCCTGCCACCGGGGATCCGAGTTCTTCGGGGAACGGTAGCCGTTGTGCTGGTGCAGTCACACCGACGGCAGCCAACCGGCAACGCCAAAGGGCTTGTGCCGGGGGCTTTCCGGAAAGCAGCCATAGTGTGGTGCCATCCGGCGACCACACCGGGGCTGCGTGCCAGGACTGTGGGACGGGGAGCGGTACCGGCGCTGCGCCAGTGGAGAGCAGCCAGAACTCGGCAAGTTCGGTGTCGGCCGGACCGAGCAGTGCTGCGACCCGCGTGCCCGAGGGATCAAGGGCGAACCCGCGCACCACCCGGTGCGCGGGCACCTGGAGCGCGGAACCATTCGGTGGGTGTTCCGTGGCGTTGTGCGGGGCCAGAGTCCGGCGCAACCAGTCCTCGGCTACGCGGTAGAGGGCCGGGAATTCCTCCCCGGGCCTCCGCCAGGTATAGACGGCGTGGCCGCCGGCGAGTTGTGGCATGCCCTGCCGTTCGGTGGCGTCCCAACGCCTGACGTGGTGACGGAAATACTCGAAGTGCCGGAGCTGTTGTCCCAGCTCCGCTGAGGATTCGTGGGTGTTACCTTCGGCGTCCACGGCCCGGTTCATCGACCCACCGTGTCTCCGGGGCTGGCGACGGAACGGTTGAGCCAGGCGAGATGACCGCCGTCGTTCAGTGAGCCGGGAACCTGCACTGTGACAAGCGCCGCCCCGGGCACCGCTGTGTCGATCAGATGCACCTCGCCGTGGCCGCCCCGGGTCACGGCGACCCATTCGCAGCTGTCCGAGGCGGCCACTGCCCGACGGTCCGCGTTGTCCCACGGTTCAGCGCCGGGACGCGGCGCCTTGTCCATGGGCGGCAAGGACCACCGGCCGCGTTCTTGCAGGGTTTGGGTGCAGTAAACACCCAGCTCGTCCCCGGCTGGGTGTATCCGAGCTACGGCAATGGCGGTTCCTGTCAGTGCGAAGCGGAAGATCATCCCGTCACCGAGTGGCGTGGTGCGCGTGGTGTTGGCGTCGATGTCATGGACCCAGAGGGTATTGCCCCAGGTGTCCCACTGGCGCGGGTGCTCCCCACCGTCGCGCAGCACGGCCACAAGCAGTCGCCGCCGTGGGCAATAGCGCAGAAAATAGGCGCGGCCGTCTGCATCCCAGGACCGGATCGGTAGGGGGCGGGGAACGGGGCCACGCACGTCGAAGCACTCAAGACCGCGCTCGGTGGCCACGAACAGGGTGCCTGTCAACGGGTCGTAGGCGTCTCCGTGGCCGGCCGCGCCCACCGTTTCGATGTTCTCGCCGCGCACCTGCGGGCAGTGGACGCCCCCGGCAAGAATTGCGTCGACAGCAACGGATTCGATGCCGCCCGGTGCGCGGTGCCGCAGCACCACGCGTGGCCCGTCCGGGGTGGTGGCCAGTACGACTCCCGGTTCGCCGGTGCGCGTGCGGATCCGGCGGGAGCGTGGCCCTTCCGGGGCCTGCAGATCCACCACACTGAGCAGGTCGCTCCACGGTTCCCACGAGTCGCCCAATCCGGTGGTGACAGCAACGAACCGGCCGGCGGGGTCGCAGGCGAGGTGCTCGCCGGGGATGGCGACGGAGATTCGGTGCTCAATGGCCGCCGTCGGATCCGCCTCAGTGGCGGCAAAGGGATCCATGACCACAAGCGAACCACCGGCGTCGTCAACCCACGCGCACCTGCCGTTGCCCAGCGGCAGAATCCCGGCGTGCTCAGCTAAGGCCATATGGGGGATCCAGCCAGTCACCGTTTGGGACACGGGATCGATGAAGCCGATGGCCTCGGCTCGTTGATCGGCCACGACAAGTACTTGCTGTTTCATGACGCCTCCAAGACGCGTATTTGATAATGATTCTCATTAAGCATAGTGTCATTGTAGTTGCCAGCACGGCAGCACTTGTAAAACCTACGAAAGGACCCCCATGGAAAACACCGTGGTACTCGCCGAAGTTGAAGAGACCGAGCAGTTGGCCCACCTGTCGGCCACGCACTCGAACGCGCTTGTAGAGAACCCGTTCGACTAAAAGCAACTGACTGCTGCGGAACTAGCATTCTTGAAAGGACCCATGAATATCGCGACAACCGACGTTTTCGAGCTCGAGGGACGCGCCACGGTGCGGTCCGGCGATGGCGCGTTCCTGCGTGTGACGTCGCCCACCGGGGCGCCGGTGCCCCTGGTGGAAACTTCCCAGGACCAAGTCAGGAGGCAACTCCAGGCACGTGCAACCCAAAGAATGCAGCCGCGGCCGGGGCGGGAGCGCCTCGCCCTGCTTGCTCCGGATGCCGGCTGGGAGCCTGTCACTTCGGTGCTGCAAGGGCTCGATGTCCAACGCATTGCTAACACCGGGAGCCTGACACAACCACATGGCCTGGTCATCCAGGTGGCCACCACCAGGGTGGAACGATCAACATTGGACGCGCTGCCGGCGGCAGGTACGGCCGTGCTGCGCTGCTACCGCGAGGGAGAGATCCTCTTTGTCGATCCACTGGCGACCTCTGCCGCTGACCCGACCGGGTCGCAGGTGGTTCGCCGCAGGCTGGCCGCCTCCGTCGCCTCGGCCGAACTACGCTACTGGCTCAACACCATCCGGTCCGGCGATGCCACGCTGGCGGGGCTGCCACCCCTGGCCACCCAGTTCCTGGGCCTGCGGATCCGAGCCATGGTTGCGGCATGGCAGCACGACAGCCCGGAGCTGGCGATACATCGCCGCACCCTCTGGCGGTTGGACACGCGAACGCTGTGCAGCAGCGAACATCCTGTCCTTGGATTTGCCGAACCCGCACAACGGCCCGGTCCCGTACGGTGAACCCCGAATCCCGGCCCGAGCCAATATCTCTAAACACACCGCTGCGCGACGGTACCGTACTGGCTGGCGACCACTACCGTTCCGGCAAGGACACGAGCCGTGGCGTCGTGCTGATCCGCACACCCTACGACCGCCATGCCTACCGGGCCCAGGCCGGTGCGTGGCAGGCACAAGGATACGACGTGCTTGTCCAGGACGTACGCGGCCGTTACGATTCCACCGGAACGTGGCTGCCCTACTCCGCCGAGGGCCCAGACGGGGCAGAAACCGCACGCTTTCTGGCACGCGCTGGTCTGCCGAACGGCGTGTTGGTCCTGGCCGGGGCCTCCTACGATGCACATTGCGCACTGGAGGCCGCCCGGTGCCTGGAAACCGATGCACAGCCGGTGCGTGTCGCGGCAGTGATCGCCATGGTTCCCGCGCTCGGACTCTTTGAGACAGCCCGAAAACCGGACGGCACCGCGCGCCTGCGCGACCGGATTGGCTGGTGGCACATGCACGGATTCGGCGCCGAATCGTACGCCCCGCTGACCCCGGCGGACCTGAATCGACGCTGCCACGAGGCAAGGACCCGTGGTGTGCGCCATGCGATGCCTGCCACCATCTACGGCACGCACGCACCAGACCACTGGGACCGGCTCTGGAACGCACCGAAGCTGGACCTGCGCCGACGTTACGGAGCCTGCCGAACGCCCCTGCTGGTCATTTCCGGGGACCGGGACTTCTTTGTCCGCGAGGCTCTGGAGTTGGCCGGGGCGTGGGCCGTGGGCAACACCGGCTTACTCACGGGCCCCTGGGGCCACCGGCTCACAGCGGATCTGGACCCCGTCGCCGCGGCAGTGCTACGCGGCCACGGCGGCCTCATGGCTCAGATCCGCGATTTCCTTGACGGTGCCCACCAGCGCCCGTTCCGCCGGCACTTCACGCCACTTCGCACCGATCCCTGGGCGCCGGTCAACCCTGCACGCCCACGTGCCGCCATCAATCCACCCGTTCCAGCAGAATGCGACTCACCCTCATGACCACAGCCGAACAACTTGGCCTGCTGCCGTTGCACACCTTGGTGGATGAACACACCGGCATCATCCGCCGGGTCCGCTCCGTGCTCACACCGGAGAACGCGCCACCCGCCTACACCTCCATGACCGCCGAGGTCTCCGACGCCCGCTGGCTGGGGGACTGGCCCGCGGACCGCGTCTCACTGGGCACCACCTTCGGGGACAAGCGGCAAGCGTGGATCGCCGCGGTGGCCGAGGGGATGGAACGCTATTGCGGCAACTTCCTCCCGGCCGAGGTGCCCGACGCCGAGCATTTCATCGGCAGCGCCCGGCAGGCTGCCGCGGCCGGGCACCGCGTGGTGCCGCTGCACGAGCTGCCCCAGTTCGCCCCCTGGCAGCTGGAGCGCCAAGGTTTCCCGTACCGGGATCTGGCGGAAGACACCGAAACTCTCTGGACTTCCTGCCGCCGCCACGGCGACGGGCAGGAGGTCTGGCTGCCCGCCAGCCTGGTCTACCTAAACTGGCGGCAACGGCGCTTCGCCCACCTGCCCAGGATCCATCACCTCAACTACGCCGGCATCGCAACCGGGCAGGGGTTCGCCGACGCCAGGGACCGGGCCGTGCTGGAAACCGTGGAACGCGACGCCCTGGAAATCTGGTGGCATCTGGATGGCCCCACCCGGGGCATCCGCACCGAGTCGATCCCCGGCCTGGCGCAGGCCATGGAAGGCTGCCGACTCGAATACTGGGTTGTGGAAATGCCAAGCGAGTTTGCTCCGGCCATGGCGGCACTGATCTTCGACCCCGACACGGGACTCTACGCCGCCGGGTTCTCGTGTAAGAGCGACCCGGCCGAGGCTGCCCGCAAGGCCGTCCTCGAGGCGGTTCACACCTGGATCTATACCCAGGGCATTACGGACTCCGGCGGCTGGGTCTTTCAGGCCGTCGAGGCCGGGCTCATGGCCCGGGGCCTGTACCTGGAACACCGTGCAGACCGCCGCTACTTGCAGGACACCGGTGAGGACTTCGAGGCCGTCAGGGATCTGGGGGCGCACGTGCAGGTGTGGCTCGACCCCCGGATGCACGCTCTGGCCGAGAGATTCAAGGCACCTGACGGCGGACTGGTGGACATCGACGAGGTGGCAGCAGTTCCCATGGAGGAGGTCCACCGGCGGCTGGCCCGTGCCGGACACGAGGTCTACACCCGCGAACTGACCACGCAAGACGTCAGCCTGACCGGATTGAGCGTTGTCCGGGTCGTGGTGGGCGGGCTGGTGCCCAACGCCCCTGCCGCGTTCGCCTACCTGGGCTGCCCGCGCATCGCCGACGTCGCGGTGAACCGCGGCTGGCGGGACGTGCGACCGCAGTCCCCGGCGGATTTCACCCTCGCACCGCCACCCCACATGTAGGCCCCATGAAAAACTCTCACCACCAGCACCCCCGCGAGGATTTCACCGCGGCCTGGTCCGACCGGGTCCCCGGGGCCATGACGCACCCCGGTCCGCGGCACAACAGCTGGGATCAGCCCATAAGCCCTGAGCACAGGCCACCAGATGCCGCGGTGCCAATCGCCGAGGTCCTCGATACGCTCTGGAAAACGGGCGGCTACCATCTGAACCCCGCCACCGGGGCGCCCGGCACCACCACGCAACGGGCCATCCCGTCGGCCGGTGCCTGCTATCCGGTGCAAGTGCACCTGTTGTGCGGCGTCGATTGTGACGTGCCGCCGGGAATCCATGCCTACAACACCGAGGATTCCACCACACACCGCCGGGCCGGATCCGCGCCCGGCATGGCTGGCGCCGTCGTCGTGTTTACCGTGCTGCCTCAGCGAACCGCGGCGAAATACCACCACCGGGCCCTGCCGCTGCTCCTGGCCGACACCGCCTACGCCCTCGTGGGTGTCGCGCACCATGCGGCTTCACGGGGGTTGCGGAGCCGGTGGCTCACAGCGGATCCAGCCTCCCTGGCTGTCGCGGCCAGGCTTCCTGACTACGCGCGGTGGCAGGAGCACTGGCCCGGCACCGGGCCTGAACTGGCCATTGCCGCCTTGGCCGTGGGTGCGGGGGAGGAACTACCCGTGTTGGCCCAGTGGGCCAGCGCCGCCGGGCCTGTTGGGTGGCCGCAGCCATGCCCTGCGCGGCAGCCGCGGACGCTGGCTGCGGTGGTGCGCTGGGCAGCCGGTTCGGGGCTCCACCATCCCGAAAGCACACAGGAACTGACGCCGACCGCCGGTGTCAGTGCCGCAGACTTGCGACGCCGGCGCAGCCTGCCCCTGCCCCTGCCCCCGACGACGACGTCGGGCCGCCGCGCGTCGGCGCCACGGTGGGAGACGTTGCTGACGGACTTCCCGCTACCAGCCCCGCCCGGGTGCGAGGTCCTAGTCCTCGACCAGGACAG
This sequence comes from Arthrobacter sp. TMN-49, assembly GCF_054511095.1. Taxonomy (NCBI): domain Bacteria; kingdom Bacillati; phylum Actinomycetota; class Actinomycetes; order Micrococcales; family Micrococcaceae; genus Arthrobacter; species Arthrobacter sp. TMN-49. Next base: position 40,977 of record NZ_JBTNDH010000003.1, read on the forward strand.
TATTCGCGCTCAAAAAGTGCACTTGGACTGTGCGGGACAGGAATGGATCGGTGCATTAGAAGGGATGCTGCTCTTTCGCACCCGCTGCGAGCCGGATGAAACGTCCATGTGGTGGGCGGCCGGGGCCGCCGCCCACCTGCTCTATTCCGTCTTGGCTGCCGAGAGGGACTATGCCTTCCGGCCCGTGGCGGGCTGGACCGGGACCCGTGACGGGTTCACCACGCTTCATGCGCTCGGCTTCCGGGCACCCCCATTGGAAGGAACCACACATGTTGGTGAATAGGCGCCTGCTGGCTCTGACCCACGGACACCGCCGCCTCCACTCGCTCACCGCCGTTGTGTGCCTGAGCACCGCCAGCTACTGGGCGCAGGCGTGGTTTCTGGCCAGCGCTCTTGCCGCGCTCCTGCCGGGCCACGGGCACTCCGCAGCGCTAGTGACTGGCAGCCTACTGGCAGTGCTCGGTTGCGGCCTTCTGCGCGCGGCGCTGCAACAACTGCAGGCCAGGCTGGCCAGTGCGTTGGGGACTGCAGTACGCCTGGAACTGCGTACAACCTTGACGGCTGCCCTGTTGCGCCCGGAGCGACTGCGCGACAACGACGAACGCAGTGGGGCACGCCGACTGGCGCTGAGCGAGGGGGTTGACGGGGTGGAACCCTACGTCACCGCCTACATCCCCCATGCCCTGCAACTGCAGATCCTGTGCCCGATCCTGCTGGCCGGGGTCGCCGTGCTGAACCCCGTACTGGCCGGCGCTTTGTTACTTGCCATCGTGGTGGCAGTGGGGGCCCCGCGGCTGTGGAGCAAGCTCCTGGCGCGGCGTGGGGCCACGCACTGGGACTCCTACGAGGCACTGAGTGCGGACTTCCTCGAGGCGTTGCAGGGCATGCGTACGCTGAAGACCCTCGACGCCGTTTCGCGCTTTCGCGTCCGGCTGCACGATCGTTCAGAGGCACTGCACCGGGCCACAGTGGCCACCATGCGGGCCTCACTCGCCGATACGGCGTTGGCGGACCTCGGCATCCAGGCCGGGCTTTTGGCCGCCGCGGCCTTGACCGCGCTGGCCGCACTGGGTGTCCTGCCCTCGGGTGGTGGCGGAGATCCGGCACAGACCTTTTTCGCGCTCATTCTGGCCTCGGAGGTCTTTCGGCCCGTCCGCGACTTGGCGCGCCAATGGCACTCCGGGTACCTGGGCATCTCGGCACTGGGCAGCATCGATGCTGTTATCGGCAGCGACGGCCAAAAGCCAGCCCAGCCCGCGGCTGTCCCTGCGCCGGGCCTCGCGAAGGCCCCCGGCGACAGTGAATCCGGCGGTCGCACGTTAGTGCTGGAAAACGTGTCCTTCCGCTATGGAGCTCAAACTCCGTGGGTGCTGGACGGAGCCTCGGCCCGCATCCGCCGCGGCGGGATCACGGTTTTGGCCGGGACCTCGGGCGCCGGCAAGAGTACGCTCTTTGACATCATGCTCGGGTTCCTTCCCTTCGACGGCCAATGCTTGTTGGACGGGCGGCCGCTGCACACCGAGGACATCAGCGTGGTGTCCCAGCACAGTTATTTGTTCCCGGGCACCATCCGGGCGAACCTAGAAGCAGTGCGGCCCGAGGCGGACGACACCCGGATGCGCGCAGTGCTGGCCAGGGTGGGGCTGGCACGCGAGCTTGAATCGTGGCCCCGCGGCCTCGACACAGTGCTGTCGGAGGCCGGGCACTCGCTGTCCGGTGGCCAGCTCCAGCGACTGGCAGTCGCCCGCGCCATTCTGGCCGACCGCCCGGTGCTGTTGTTGGATGAACCCACTTCGGCGCTGAACCCGGACCTGGCGATCGAACTCATGAACTCCCTGCGCGCCGAGGCCCGGCACCGCATCGTGGTGATGATAGCCCACCGCGCCGAGGCCCTTGACGCTGCTGACACCGTGCTGCACCTGCAGCAGGGCACCCTGTGCGAAACCATCCCGACCACAACCACGGAGGCGCCATGAGTCCGCAGAACACCGACACCGGCCGACGCCGGGCCGATCCCCTGTGGGGGCTGGTTGGGCAGCTGTCCGACCACCGCCTGGCCCTGGTCTGGACCGGAGTGGTGGGTCTGGCCAACAACCTTGCCCTGGTCTTTCTGGCCGTGGCAGGGTCCTACGCTGTGACCTCGGCCTTGGTCGAGAGGCAGTTGGTGGCCCCGGGCTGGTGGATCGCGGCCGGCACGGCTGTGCTGCTGCGCGCCGTGCTGACCTGGCACGAGATGGACTTGTCGCACTCCATTGCTTACCGGGTGCTCGCGTCGTTGCGCATGGGGCTTTTTGATGGGTTTTCCCGCGGGGTGCCGTCCCGGAGTCCCGGGCAGCACACCGGACGGCTGGCGGCCACCGCCATGGGGGATACGGAGAAGCTTGAATTCTTCTACGCCCACACGCTGACCCAGCTGGCCGCGGCCGTGGTGTTGCTGCTCGGCGGCACCGCGGGGCTGTATCAGCTCGGCGGGCCGCTGGCTGCCAGCCTGGTGCTGGGTCTCGCAGCGCTGGTGCTGCTGACCCTGCCCTGGCTGCGCGCCAACGCTCGCCTGGGTGAGGACGTGCAACGGGCGAAATCTGACCAATCGGCCCTTGCCGTTGACCTGCTTGCCGGGTCCCGGGAAATCCTCGGCTTCGGGCTGCAGGAGCAGGTGCAGCGCCAGCTTACCGAGGCCACCCTGGCCGTGGCCCGGGCGGAACGGCAACTGAAGGTGCGTGAGACTGCCGCCGCCAGTGTGCGCGAACTGTGCTCCCTGGGCATCCTTGTTGCCGTGTTCCTGACCGCCTGGAACCAGCCGGGCCTTGATCCGCTGTGGATCCCGGCCGTGGTTGCCGGAACGCTCACGCTGCTCTCCCCCCTGATGGAGGCTGTCGCGGTATTGACCCAATTGCAACCTCATCGAGCCAGTGCGGCCCGGGTGCTGGCGGGAATCTCCATGCCGGCGCAGGGGCCCGTCCCGGCACCGGTGTATCCCTTTTCCGCCTCGGGGCCGCTCGGCATCGAGGTCAGCGGTGCGGGCTTCGCCTACGGGGACGGCGCACCGGCGCTGGAACCCACATGGTTGTCCGTTGCACCAGGGGAGCATCTGGGCATCTCGGGCCGCTCGGGGGCTGGAAAGACCACCCTGGCCCGTCTACTAGCACGGCTCTGGGCCCCGGACATGGGCTCCATCGGCCTGGCTCCGACCAGTGGCGGGTTGGTGGACGCCGCCTCCGTTGACCTGCAGGTTTTCCGCGGATTGGTCACGCTCGTGGAGCAGGACGCCACGATCTTTCACGGGTCGCTGCTGGATAACATGCGCTTGGCTGTCCCCGGGGCCACCGCGGACCAGGCTATTGCAGCCCTGGGCCGCGCAGGGCTTCGGCTGGATGCCGCGCGCTGGCCCGACGGCGTTCACACCATGATCGGCGAGGCCGGCTCGGGCGTGTCGGGAGGGGAGCGTGCCCGTATTGCCCTGGCCCGCGCGCTGCTGGTGCAGCCGCGCGTGCTGGTGCTGGACGAGCCCACCGCGTCTCTGGATGCGGCCACTGAAACGATCCTGCTTGATGCGGTGGCGGCACTCGCCCCGAACACGACCGTCATCACGATCTCCCACCGGGAATCCACGTTGGCACGTTGCGACCGGCGGGTCGACCTCGCCGGCCTGCACGCCTTGCCCGTAGCCCAGCCGGTGTAGGGCATCCGTCCGGGGGAGACCTGAGAACCAGGCCGGCCCGCCATCGCGGGCCGGCCTGGTCATCTTCCATCTCCCTGCTCCTTGCCCGAAACCCTGGCTTCGCCGATCCCCGCCTGGGCACAGGAAGGCCTTCGGAGTCCGCCAGATGGCGGATCCCGAAGGCCTCGGTGTGTGCGGTGGGCCCTAGAACGCGGCGGGGTGAAGACCCTTGGCGATCTGCCCCACGGCTCGGAGATTGCCCCAGGTGCCCGGCATGACGTCGTCGGAGTCGATGGCCACGAGGCGGTCGTTCTTCACGGCGTCCAGTTGCGGGAACTTGGTGCGCAAGAACTCGAGGGTCGCCTGCTCGTGGGCCTTGTCGATAGTGGTGAACACGATGACCTCCGGGTTCTTGGCGACCAACGTCTCGGGCGAGATGACCGAGGAGAAGAACTGGGCGAACGCCTTGTCGTCGGGGCTGAACACGTTTTCGCCACCGGCGAGCTCGATCATGTTGTATTCAATGCCCGCCCCAATCGCGGCGATGGTGTTGCCTTCCACGAAGAGCTCGGCAACGGAGGGCTTCGGTAGCTCGGCGACCCGTGCGGTGACGTCGGCTAGGGCGCCCTTCGCCTCGCCGGCCAGCGTCGCGGCTTGCTGGGTGGCGTCAAAGATGGTGCCCATGTTTTCGATGTCGGTGAGCAGGTCCGTCACCTTGGCCCCGCTGCGGCGTTCGGGACAGCCGGCCGTAGCGATGTACGCCTGTGCGCCGGCGGCCTTGAGCTGGTCGATGCTGGCGAATCCCTGCTCTGCGGTGAATTCGTAGCTGGTGGGTGAGTACACCAGATCCGGGGCAACGCCCAGCAGGACCTCGCGCGACGGCGGGCCCTGATCGCTCAACTGCTTGGCGGTGCCTAGGTCGGCAAGTTCGGGCATGAGTTCCTTGCCCTTGCTTTGAGCTTCTGCCACGACCTTGTCCGCCTGGCCCAGACGCACCAGGATCTCGGACTGGCCCGGCGTCATGGCCACGGACCGCTGTGGCACGGCGGCGAAGGAAAGCGTGTGCCCGCAGTTCTTGATGGTTTTCGTGGCACCGGTGGACTCCTGCGGCGCCGTGGCGGAGACTGCTTGACCACAGCCGCCCAGCAGTGTGCTGCCCAGCAGCAGCCCGGTGATGAGAATTAGGGGTTTGTTGTTCATGCGTGTTCCTTGACTTGTTGGTATTCGTGGTTAGTGGTGTGTCGCGGGTTGAGGGGCAAGCCGGGCGACGGCGATCAGCGGCCGGCCAGTGAGTGGGTGCTCGAGCCGGCGTGAGTCAACGCCGAAGCCGGTGCGGATGGCGTTCTCATCGAGTACCTCACGTGGTCCGCCGTGGGCGTGCAGTTCTCCCGCCCGCATCAGGGCCACCTGGTCGCAATATTCGCCGGCCAGGTTCATGTCATGCAGGGCTGTGAGTACAGTGAGTCCGCGTGAGGTGGCCAGGGACATGAGTTCTAGCTGGAAGGCGATGTCCAGGTGATTGGTGGGTTCATCCAACACCAGCACGGGTGTCTGCTGTACCAAGGTCCTGGCCAGCAGAACGCGCTGTTTCTCCCCACCGGAGAGCCCGGCGAAGTACCGCGTGGCTAGCTGCGCTGCCCCGACCTCGCGCAACGCCGTGTCAATGAGTTCATGGTCGGCAACCGAGTCGGCGCCGAATCCGCGCTGGTGCGGCACCCGGCCCAGCATTGCCATCTCCCGCACGGTGATGGGGAATTCCTGCGTCGACTCCTGGGCCATGACGGCAATGCGCCGGGCCACCTGGCGCCCGTCCAGTGACCGAACATCAGTGCCATTGACGCGCACGGTTCCTGAGGAGGGCTTCTGCGCGCGGTACAGGGTGCGCAACAGGGTCGATTTGCCGCAACCGTTGGGGCCCAGAAGGCCAAGCACCGTGCCGGAGCGTACCTCCAATGACACATTGTGTACGATCTGTTGTCCACCAAGGGTGACGCTGACATTCTCGAACGAGACGTTCATCGATCCACCCCCGCTGCACGGGCGCCGGAAGTGCGCATGAGCCACAGGAAGCAGGGTGCCCCGACAGCTGCGGTGAGGATGCCCAAGGGAATCTCGGCCGGCTGGGCCACTGTGCGGGCCAGTAGATCGGTGAGCATCAGGAACAGGGCGCCGCCCAGGATGACCAGCGGCAGCATCCTGCGGTGGTCCGAGCCGACCATCATGCGCACCGCGTGTGGCACCACCAGGCCCACGAAGCCGATGCCGCCGCACACCGCGACGGTGGTGGCGGTCAGCAGGGCCGTGGCCAGCAGCAGCGTCCTCCGCATGGCCGTGACATTCACACCGAGCGCTATGGCTGTCTCATCTCCTGCCAGCATGGCGTTCAGTGCCCGGGAGCGCAGCATGGCATACAGTCCGACCCCGGCCAGGGCGAGCCCGGGCAGGACTAGCTGCGGGTAGCTTGCCGCGGAGACGCTGCCGAGCAGGAAGAAGAGGACGCTGTAGACGTTTTGCGCCTCGGTGGTGATAGTCAGGAAGTTGGTAATGGCGGCCAACAATGAGCCGAGGGCGACGCCGGCCAGAATGAGCCGGGAGGGTGAGATCATCCCGCCCTGCTGGGCCAGCAGGTACACCAGAACCGTGGCCCCGGCGGCCCCAACGAAGGCGGCCGCGTTCAGGCTCAGCCCGGACACCGCCGTGGACCCGGCCACGATGGCCAGTACCGCCCCGACCCCGGCTCCGGCCGAGACACCCAAGATATAGGGTTCGGCCAGCGGATTACGGACATTTGTCTGCAGTAGTGCTCCAGCCAGGGCCAGGCTGGCACCGGCAATGCCGGCCAGCAGCGTGCGTGGCAGCCGGAAGCTCCAGACAGCCTGGTCTTGCGAGACACTGATGGTGCCGTCGTGCATCCACACCATCCCCGGGACCAAGTGTCCGGTGATGATCTTCGCTGCTTCGGGCAGGCTGGTAGCCAGCGGCCCGGTGCTTGCGGAGAGCAGAATGACCACCACGATGCCGGCGAACATGATGGCGGCGGTGCCGTATCGCCGCCAGACGGTGTTTCGTGTCGGAGGGGAAGGCGCCATGGGGCGCGGCGGGTCCAGGGTGGCTCGAAGAGTATCGTTCACGCTCCACACAATACCCTAAATGATAATCATTATCATTAAGGATTTGAGTACGTCACCATTGATCGCCGTATTTCAGTGTCGAATAACGCTGCACACCACGACGGGATTCTGCCAGCCAAGTCGTGTTAAGGGGAGGGCGCCCGCACCGGAAGGAATCCACCCACTGTGTCGGAGCGCGGCGGCTCGGACCAGGGGCAAACAGACTATGATCATGAAATTGGCTCGTCGCCCGACGCGTCAACAAGAGAACTGCAGGACTGTAGCGGAGTCCTCTGGGGGGACGGGAGCGGAGTGAAGAGTGCCTGTTGATTTCCAGGTGGCCTGTGCCGCCAAGATGGATCCAGTGCTTCTGTATTCGGTGCTGAGACTCCGAAATGATGTTTTTATCGTTGAGCAGGGCGCCGCCTACGACGATTTGGACGGCAGGGATATTGAGCCCGGGGCACGGCTATTCTGGGCCGAGGACGGCGGTAGCATCCTTGCGACTTTGAGAGTTCTTGCGGAGCCAGATGGTCGACGCATCGGACGGGTCGCCACCGCAGCCGAGGCCCGGGGCCAGGGCCTGGTGGCACAACTCATGCGGCGTGCCGTGGGCGAATACGGCGGGGAGAGGATCGCTCTTGACGCGCAACAACAACTTGAACGCTGGTATCAGAAGTTTGGGTTTTCCGCTGTGGCGAAATCTTCATTGAGGACGGGATTCCCCACATCCCCATGCGACGAGCTGCCGGGGTAGTTCCTGCCGGTTGAGCCCCGTAGCCCCGCAGATACTCGAGCGGCTAGGTCAGCAGGCATGGATGCGCCGGGCCACTCCCGGGAGCTCCGTAAGTGCAAACTTGTTCTTGGACAAACCCGGCGGTCTGATTTCGCCTCGCTGGGACCAGCCGAAGATGTCAGGCGCTCCAGTTTCCTTTGACGGTCGTTTCTTCGCTGGCACTGCCACCAACCCTGCACGGGCAACGGCAACCGTAGTAGCAGCCGTCGTTCTGGTCGATTCCCTGGCGAGGTCAGCGTGATCAAGCCGGTGAAATGCTCGACGTCATCTGAACGAAATATCCAGCGGCCGCCGCGACGGCCACCGAATCATTTAGTGGCGAGCAGGTCCCGGACGGTGTCGCGTAGGGGCAGCAGCGGTGCTGGCAGTTGCTCGGTGCGCGCCAGGACATGCAGTCCGCGCATGGTCAGGCCGGCATCGGTGAGATTGCCGTCGAGGATGTGTTGCATGAAGCTGTCGCGGTCCATCTCATGGGGGCGACCCATCTCGTCAGCGTCCCAGGAAGGAGCCGCGACTTTGGCACAGCCCGTCGCGATGACTAAGTGTTTTTGGCGCGTTGAGTTTGCGGACGCCCATTCCGATCCAGCGTGAAAGATGTCCCCGGCCTGATAGCCAGTTTCTTCTAGTAGCTCACGGCGGCCACCTTCCTCAACGGACTCCCCGTCTTCAACACCGCCGCCAGGTAGTTCGACCAGCACCTGTTGCGGACCCACGCGGAATTGGTCGAATACCACTACGCGCTCGAGATCGTGCGTGAAGGCCACGACGGCCACGCTGGTCTTTTCTTCCAGGACGTCCCAACTGCTGATGGCGCCGTCGGCCGTCCGATAGACGTCACGGCGAATCCGCACGAAGCCGTCATACGCAGTGTCGCTCCCAAGCCGCGCCCATGGTTGTGCAGGACCTAAATTACTCATAGCAACGATTCTTACTTAGCAGGGGTCATCAGGTCGAATCTGATAGGTGCTTAGGTTTGTGTGTACGACTCTGACCTGCGGTTATGTTGAAGACGTGGCCCCGAGCGGGACAACTCATGAGAGCGTCGATAAACTCAGGGTCCGCGCGGCACGGGGTGCTGGTCGTGTATCCATGCGGGATGACCCAGCCGTAGGGTGTTTGGTCGGGGCCTGGCTGAATGGTCCGTATCGAGTGCCGCTTCTTGGCCAACGGCTCCCGATTATGGGCGGCGTGGTCCAGTGCCGGATTCTGCCGAGGGCAAGCCAGCCAGCAATCTGTTCAGTCGAAGCTTGAAACAACGGTTTCATCACTGTTTCCTTGTTGCTTTCGAGCCAAAAATTCGCAAGTCAGAATGTCAACCGAATCTTGGTCAGCCCCCCCTGTGCATCTTGAGGTGTATTACCCCCCAAGGCAGGGCAGGCCGCTGACATGTCGCACCGCCTTGTTGCCATTGAGGCTGGCGACGGGTTTTCCTTTGGTTTGTTTTCTGGTGAAACCGTTGTCGGTCGCTTCAACCTTGCCGGAATAGCGCGAGGCCCCTTCCAAAGTGGAGTTCTGAGCTATTGGGTGGATAGAGACTACACAGGTAGAGGGCTGGTGTCAGCTGCAGTCCAGGTGGTCGTGGAAAAGGCTCGCGAGGAACTCGGGTTGCACCGCATCGAAGCGGCTACGTTGCTACACAACGCCGGCTCGCAGCGGGTACTACTGAAGGCTGGTTTCCAGCAGATTGGTATGGCTCCGCGATACCTGCAAATCGCCGGGACCTGGCAAGACCACAACCTCTATCAGATTCTCTTGTCCGAAGAGGGTGCTGGCGCTCACTGAAAGTGTGTCAAAGCTGCCTGGTCCAGGCAACTTCACGTCCGAGCTGGCCAGTTTCAGTAAACAGTTGAACTTGATGAGTTGACGCAAGAGCAACGGCGAGATCCTTCGTATCTGCCGCCGTGAATCCGGCTTTCTGCCAGAATGGGCCAGACCTCCGGCTAAACAACCAAGCCTGTTTGGCCCCATCCTCGACAGCTCTCTCGATCGCGAATTGGGCAAGCTTCAGCCCAATCCCTGAACCGCGACGCTCAGGATCAACGGCAACGCTTCGGATAAGCGCATGCCTCCCGTCCTCACTGCTTTCATATCCCGCCGAGGCGAGAATATGTGCCGTCGTTTCATCCCGCGAGATCCACAAGTGCACAGTTGGTGAATCGAGTCCACTCAGAGTCAGGTCAGCGATATGCAGGAACTCTGAAATTTCAGCCATATCGGTCTCAGTTGCGCGCGTAAGATTGACCATTTCTCAACAGTATCCACCCAGCGGCGGAATTCCGAAACATGTTGGAAGTATTGGCAGCCGTTTGAGTGTTCTCTATTCACGGCGTCCCGTAAGACGGTCGGATTCCGGGACCCTAGGCCTTGGGACCTGGACGAGGAATACCAGGTATTGCATGCACCGCAGGTGAACCCTCACTGCGACACGAATCGAGTCAGACAGCGGCAACGGTCACGTCTCGGCCGACGATCATAGCTAAGAGGTCGTCTAGAGTGCCGTGGCACTTCTCCAACTCAGGTAGGTGGTAGAACGTGCTGGTGGTCTCAAGGTTGTTGATGACTTCGTCCGGCGAATGCAGGATTGTCCTTCTGCCTTGAGCGATCGCGATGCCAAGCTCAACATGCGTGCCCTTCCCGCCTGGAAGCAGGAATACGACGACGTCGGCACCTATCACTGCATCTCTCTCATGCTGCCCGATGGAGCGCAGATCACCGAGCGTGACTGTACCCGCATCGCGCGCCGACGCGTTCTGGGTCCAGTCGTACGTGTTGACGTAGCCCTTGCTTTCCAAGGTTTGCGCGACGTACCGGACGTTGACGATATTCCTGAAGCTCGACGCAACATAGAACCTTTTCAAAGCTTCTGCCTCCTGATTGGAACTTCGACCATTGTTCCTTACTGAGCCGGCCCGGTGCGTCACGTACGCCCCTAGGAGGCAACCCTGAGTGGGGTGGTTCGGCTCAGGTCCGGTTCGGTGTTCCGCCAGCGAGGGGCTTAGGGCTCCGTGACAAGCATGACTCGCAATGCTGCAACATGTCCAACGTAGGCCTTCCTCCCTGATGCGGTCAGCGCAACCCTGACATGGCTGCGCCCGCCTTTGATGAAGCGTTCTATGTCGACGTACCCGGCATCGTTGAGCTGTTTAAGGTGCTTGCTCAGTACTGAATCAGCGACTCCGAGGGCTTCACGTAACTGGGCAAATTCGGCCCATTGCAATGGCGCAAGAGCGGCACAGATGCGTAAGCGCACCGGGGCATGAATCAATTCATCAAAGGCGGCAGGACTAGATTGGGCGCTCATTGGCGTCCTTGATTCGGTTCTTAGTCGTCTCTGTGCGAATGCGTGACGTAGCGAACCAGCCCAAGGAAAATATCAGGATCCACTTGGAGGCAACTTCCCACCACAAGTTAGCTTCCCAGACTCTGCCGGCCTGAATGATTAGCATGAAAAGCAGAACATAGGCCATGTAAGGCCCGGAGTGGCTAAGGACCGTGCGTTGCTTAGGCCGCTCCCTCATCACTAGGTAGTACCAAATGCCTACTGGAATCAGTAGTCCAAAGAGGCTAAGGGTGACGCTCCAAGGGACAATATCCACTAAGCCGAAGCCGGTGGAAATGATCACGAGCAAAACAAACATCATGCTGCGTGGCTCTTCGGTATTGTCGGCCATCGAGTCGGTTGCTTCTTCGGCCTCACCGAGCGCCGAGGCGGGGCTAAAACTTGCGGAACATGGCTTTTCCTCAGTCATTACTTGCCCACTTTCCGTTATGGAAAGTTTACTTTTTCCGAATTGGAAAATCAAGAATTGTGTAGATTTACCCCCCCCGTCTCGCGCGCAAACGAGAGAGTTACGCGTACCGCATTGGACGTCTCCTGCAGCCCGCGCCCAACTGTCCCGCAAGCCGGTGATTGTCCGGTGAGGGACCGGCTTGCCGGACAGTGCTGAACTCTTGTCCGGAAACTTCTTTCAGGGACGAACCGGCGGCGGTTCGGTGGCTGCTTTGGTGTAGCGGTCGGCGAGTTCTCGCAAGATGGTCCGAAGTTCGGGTGGATCGAGCACGGTGAATGGGACGTTGAGGTTCGTGATGTAGCGAACGAGATCGTGCAGGGAGTCGCTGCCAGTTTCCAGAAGGCAGTTGTGTTCGTCGATGGGGTGCAATAGTCCGGCTTCTGGCGGAAGAATGTCAGCGATGGCGTCGATGGTACCGTGCAGCTGGATGTGGGCCTGATGTTTCCATGCCCGTGAGCCGACCCCCCGCAGGACGTGATTGGCGGCATCCTCGGGTGGCTCACGCGGGGTAAACCTCGGACCGGTTGGCAAGGGTTCGCTAATGCGGTCGGCTCGGAATGTGCGCCAGTCTTCACGGTCGCGGTCCCATGCGAGGAGGTACCAGCGGCGGCCGGTGTAAACGAGGCGATGAGGCTCAACACGTCGTTTGCTGACTGTGCTGTCACGGCCCAGGTAGTCGAAGCTCAATTGTTGGTGGTCGCGGCAGGTTCCGGCAATGACGGTGAGTATCCTCGCCTCAACGGTGGGCCCACGGCCGGTCGCCGACACGGTGGCTAGCCGCAGAGCATCCACACGGTGTCGCAGCCGTGTAGGAAGAGTTTGTTCAAGCTTGGCCATTGCCCGAAGGGACGTTTCTTCGAGCCCTGCCACAGAGCCCGAAGCTGCGGTAGCCAGTCCTACTGCCACAGCGACGGCTTCCTCGTCGTCAAGTAGTAGTGGTGGCAATGTCGAACCGGGCGCGAGACGATAACCTCCGGTGATTCCAGTGCAGGAGTGCACCTCGTAGCCAAGTATGCGCAGCCGTTCAATATCGTTGCGGACCGTCCTCGTCGTGACCTCCAGCCTGCCGGCGAGGTCAGCGCCGGACCAGTCGCGCTGCACTTGCAGGAGGGAGAGCAGGCGAAGCAGACGAACTGAGGTGTCCAACATGTTCTGAAGTCTTTCAGCTATTGCGGAACCATACGTTCCGCAATTCAGAATACGCTGAACGGAAGAAGCAGCCAATCTATGACGAGGGATAAACCATGAGCTTGCGGGGATTCAGCACGATCAACTTCTGGGCCGAGGATGTTGAGGCGGCCACCGCCTGGTATGCCCAGTTCCTGGGTTTCAATCCCTATTTCGAGAGGTCCAGTCCGGAGGGGAATCTCGCATACGCTGAGTTCCGCATTGGCGACTACCAGCACGAGCTTGGCATCATCGATAGCCGGTACCGCCCTTCCGCTGCAACAACTGATCGGGTATTCGAACCCGGCGGTGCAGTCATGCACTGGCACGTCGAAGACCTTGACGGCACCATGGAGCGGCTTCTGTCGATGGGTGCCACGGAATACCAGCCCATAACGGCACGAGGCGATACTGGCTTTGTCACGGCCTCGGTGATCGATCCGTTCGGCAACCTTTTGGGTGTTATGACCAGCCCCCACTATCGTGAGGTGCTCTCATCATTGCCCGGGGCCTAACAGTGAATGCACTTGAATTCTCTGAAGCGTCCGACTGGGAGTCGTGGCTGAAAGTTCAGCACGACTAACAGGCCGAGGCGTGGTTGCGAATCGGCAAGCGACATTCAAGTGTCCCGCTCATCACGATTGCCCAGGCGGGCGAATTGGCGCTGTGCTTCGGGTGGATTGACGGTCAACGCAAGGCCTGCGACGAGGTGTCGTTTCTCCAACAGTATTCGCGCCGCAGACCAAGGAGTCCGTGGTCAAGGGTCAACGTCGTGAGGGTCGAATCGCTAATCGCCGCCGGACGCGTGCGACCGCCCGGGCTCAAGGAGATCCATGAAGCCAAGACCGATGGACGATGGGAAGCCGCGTACGATACGCACCGCACCGCCAGTGTGCCCGCAGAACTGACAGTGGCACCGGCAAGACCCCCCCCGGCATCTGCCGCCTCAGTCGCTCTGACCGATATCTCCACATCCTGCCGCTGCTGAAGGCCTACACGCCCGAGACTCGCGCAAGCACTCTCACCCGCGTCGTTGCGCGGCTAGCTAAACAGGCGTAGACCCGCGAACAACCACGTCCCGTAGAGGGTTGGTTTCCGGGTACGTTCACGAGAACCGGTCAGTCAGGTGCACGGCGACGTTGTCGCCCACGCTCTTCCCGAGGAGTTTCCGGAACGCCGCCCGTAATGGCATCATGTGGGTGCCGCCGCCCACGGGCAGCATCGTTGCTTCGTAGGGGTGTCCATCCACGGCGCCACCAATCTTGACTGCTTTACCGGTGCCGAAAAAGTCGGCGGAGTCGGGCATCTGGACGCAGGGCCAGCCACTGGTGGAATCGGCAATGATCCTGGCCGTGAACGTGACATCAAGCCTCTGGCCGGGACCGTCAACTGTGGTCGTCACGATTCCTCACCCGGTGTCGTCGCAAAGTTGTGGGCTCCGGGTCCGGTGAGTTCATCGGCTTTGACCGGCCTGCCTGACACGGCGAGCAGAAGGGCAATCGCGGGGCCATGAACCTTGGGTCCGTCGCCGTGTTCGAACGGTGTGTCGGAGGCGATCAGATGCCACCCCTGAACCATCTCCTTGCCGCCGCCCATCGATACGCTGGTCTTCACCTGGTAGGCGAGAGCACGGGCGACATGCGTGGGCGAGTAGTTCCGATCGATCTTGAGGGGGCGGCGAACATCCTCACCATGCACGAAGGCCTCCACCAGCCGAGTAGCCAATGCCGCCGGGGGTGTGGCGATATGGCTGCGTACTGCCTCGAACGCTTTCAGCGTGTCGTGGGGATGTGTTGCCTTCTCCCGCGTGACCCCGACAGCGTTGTCACGATCGAAGTCGAAACCGGCGGCCACCATGCGACGCACAAAGCCCAGGCGGGTGGTCTTGGCCGAATCGACGAGGTGGGCCAGAACGTCGTGGACATCCCACCCAGGACACAAAGACGGGGTGCACCACTCGTCCGTTTCGAGTACCGCGAGGTCGTCGATCAGTGCCTGTCGCTCATGGTGGACCACAGACCAGATTTCGGAGCTGGATAGTTTCCTCATTTCGCTATTGTTACAGTAGTGCGCACTTCTTAGCAAGTAGTAACATGGGGTTATGGTTGCGAGAAGATCCTATGGTTCCTATAACGACGGGTGCGCGTCGGCGCACGCACTTGACTTGATTGGGGAACGGTGGGCGATCATCGTGGTACGGGAGTTGCTACTGGGGCCCAAACGCTTTCTCGACCTCCAACGTGACATCCCGGGGATCGGTCCAGCCGTGCTCACGCAACGGTTGCTGGACCTCGAAGAAACTGGCGTTGTCGTGCGCACCTCACTGCCGGCACCGGCCAGAGTGATGGTCTATGACCTCACCGAGTGGGGTCGCGGTCTGGAAGCCGTCAACACCGCACTGTCATTGTGGGCTGTCCAATCTCCCCGTCTGCCGTTCGAGGCTGATATGGGACCCGACACCCTCGTGCTGGCAATGCGGGCGCACGCACGCCGATTGCCTGAAGGTACGCCAGAGAGCAGCGTTGCGCTGAAGCTGAGCGACTCGCGCGTATCCGGGAGGGAGCCCGTGGAGTACCTGGCCACGATGACAACCACAGGATCTACGGTTACGAAGGCTACCGGCGTCGGCGCCGTCGACGCGGTGGTGAACAGCACCACCAGGGCATGGAAAGCGGTCATCATCGGTGGAGCATCCCTTGAAAGCGAGGACGACATCGCGGTCACCGGCAACCAAGACGCGGTCCAAATGTTGGTGGATGCCACGAAGTTGTAAGACGGCGACTTCACATGACGGGGCGACAGATCTTCAATCCGAAAACGGCCCCCAGCAGGAAGCGCCTCACGCTCGATGCCAGGAATGACCCAGTAGACGTTCCCTGCGGAACAGCGTCGAGAGGACACTCAAGGTAGCTCAGCCTCCGGGAGAGACCCTACTTTAAAAGATTCCACGGCAACAACAGCCCCAGATGAGTCCGGCCGCAAAAGGTGGTGTTACACATGAGACGGAGGACTTAGCGGACGTGTCTCACGCCCACATATCGGGCGTAGCCGATTAGTTTCGTCACGGTCAGCTCCAATGCGTCTCATAACTAATGATGAATACCTCAATTGAACCAAAGAGTTTCGAGACATGGTTACGAGAAAAACTGCTTGGAGAGAATCTGGTGTGACTCCGCGGGAGCTGAAGCAGACGCCGAGAGAGTTGGCTGAAGCCGATGAGACGTCTCATATGCCTAGAGTTTCGAGGCGCTGAGATTATACGACATCTCGCCCCATTTTTTTGCGAAATGAAAGTCGCTTCACCCTCCCGCCTGCCGCGAAAGATCTACGCACCGGGGGCAAAGTATCGGGCCGCTTCTTTAGCGGTGGCAACGGGGTCTCTCTGGGGATCCAGGGGAATCGTGAGGTGGTCGAGGAGGATGCCGTTCACTAGGTGGTGCAGGAGAACGACGACGCGCGGGTTCGAGTCAAGCCCCCTGGCTTGGTGGAATTCGAGGTCGTCCCTCAGGCCCTGACGTAGGAACGGCGCGAGGGCGTCGTGCACTTCGTGGTCGCGGGAAGCTTCGAGGCGAAGTTCGATGAGGGCTCGTGCTACGTCTGGATTTTTGGTGAGACGTTCGACGACGTAACCAGCGTATTCCGCTAACGCTTCCTGCTCCGACGCTTGCTCGAGTTGCGAGAGGCGATCATCGTCAGGCTCGAGTCGGTCAAAGATGCGCTTGGCCATGGCGAGCAGGAGCGTCGCGCGGGTTGGAAAGTAGTTCGCGCAGGTTCCGAATGGGACTTCAGCTAGCGCGTCTACGGCCCGGTGGGTCAGGGCCCGCCCACCGTCGCGTCCGAGGATGACGAGAGCTGCGTCAGTGACGGCTGCTCTGCGTCGCGGATTCGAAGCCATGCTGACATAGTACGCCAATCACCACAGGTGTTGTACATTGAGACAACTACAACAGTTGTATTGATTGGAGTACATCATGCGCGAACTCGTCTACTTCGTAGCCACCTCTATCGACGGCTTTATCGCCGACCCGGCGGGCGACTTCTCTCGCTTCCCCGTCCATCCGGAAACGCTGGCAAGCCTATTCGCCCAGTACCCAGAAACTTGCCCGGGGCATCTGCGTGAAGCGCTCGGTGTGACCGGCATGCCTCGCCGATTCGACACAGTCCTGTTGGGTCGCCGCTCCCACGCCCCCGCCCTGGAGGCTGGCTTGACCGACGGAGCCTACCCACATCTGCGGCAGATCGTCGTGACCCATCAAGATCTACCCAAGTCACCCCATGTCGAGATTATGGGTGGCGATATCGCCGCGCGTGTTACCGAACTCAAGGACGAGCCCGGCCTCGACATCTGGCTATGCGGGGGCGGTGAGCTGGCTACCCAGCTTGTCGACCTCATTGACGAGATTCAGCTGAAGATCAACCCCGTTCTCCTAGTCAGCGGAATCCCGCTCTTCAGCGATGGCACTCGACCCCGCGACTTGCAAGCCAGTGGCATCGAGCCGTTGCCAGGTGGGGTCAACCTCGCGACTTACCGAACCCGAATTGGACAGTCTCAATGAAGTGCGGGGCCCTTGGCACTCAAGCTCCCTGATTAGAGCAGTCAAGGTCGAGTGGGGTCCGAGTGCGCGATTTCCGAGGACGACTAACGGGCATAGGTCTGTCTCACAACCCTAGGGTTGCGAGACGGTCTGAGCCGGAGCTGTTGGGGCGCCTTTTATCGGGCAGTTTTGCGAGAATCGATGAGCCCGGGATAGCAGGGTCCTGAAAGCTCAGGACTGGTGGTGCTGTGGTGGCCGATAGAGGCTCGGCTTGTGTGACAGCCCTGAAGCTGGTCCCGCACAACAATGTTTGCAGGGGAGAAGGCGTTTACCCCGTTGCAGCGGGTCGTGCGCGCCAGAAGCTTGCAGCATCCTGCCCGTCTTGCATCTCCGTGAACTCATCCGTTCTTGCCGCCAAAGCGGTAGGGGGAGATATATCATCGACGAAGGCCTCAAGTGCCAGGTTGAGTGCGCCACCGCCCAGGAATTCGGCGTACTCACGAACGGATTGCACGACGTCGAAGTTCGCAGGATTGCCATGCACCAATGCGTTGCGCACGCGGCGCCGACGAGCCTCTAGGACCGTGCCCTCGTCGGTGTAGTCGTTGATGAGCGTGGTTCAAGTCGGGTGATCGCCAATGCTGGCGAACATGTGACCGATCCAAGAGCGCTCGTGCTCGAGGCGGCAGAGTGACAGGAAGTCATTTGCCCGATCGGCGAGAAACAAGACCCAAGGAGGCTTCGGGCGATCGGACATCCACTTGTGTGTCAGCTCGTCGAGTAGCTCATTCCGACCGCCTCCGCCGAGTAAGCACATGTCAGCGTCTCCTCTCTCTGCGGGACTCCGTGCCCGCTGCAGTGCAGATATGTCTTTATGTCTACGATCGACAGTTGAGTAGTAAGCGTCGCACGAGAAGCATTTACGGCGCGATTTAGGGCAGACACGTTCTGACTTCAATCAGCCACACCCATGCGCTCGAGCTTTTGTCTGAAAACTACTGTTCTCCAACGGCTCTACGCACAGTCCATCAAAGGACGCAGGCGCCGACCATCTGAGAGTGCATTAGGGGATCAGCTTACGGTCGGCAGAATCTTCCAGCACCCCTCTTAGGTGTCTCGGAAACTATGTGTCTTGAAACGCATAGGATGGGGGACGGCAGCACTTCGTAGCTGATTGACGGCTGCTCTTGGCGGCCACACATCATGGGGGAGAGATGGATCAATAGACTGCCCAAATGTCAAGGGCCATGAGGTTCTGCCCACCAGCGGCCAGGTTATCTGCCCACTGGTGGCCAGCAAAAATGCCCGGATATGGCCATGAGATCTGCCCGCAAATATAGATTTGTGGTTGGCCATACTGGTCCGGTGTTTTAGCTCAGTTGTGTCACTCCTTTTCCTGCCAGGGCCTGGGTCAGCCTGACGGAGTCGCCGCTGGTCTGGCAGACATGTGCATGATGCAGCAGCCGGTCCACCGTCGCCGTCGCCAGGGTTTTGGGCATGAGCTCATCGAAACCGGCCGGGTGCAGGTTCGAGGAGATCGCGATGGAGCGCTTCTCGTAGGCGGCATCCACGACCCGGTAGAGCCCCTCGGCGGCGTCCGTTCCAACGGCCAGAAGCCCGATATCGTCAATCACGACCAAATCAGCGCGCAGCACCCGGGTGACGGCGCGGGTGACGCTGTCATCGGTGCGGTGGGCGCGGATGAGCTGTCCGAGGTCCTCGAGCCGGAACCAGGCCACGCGCAGGCCTTCCTCCACGGCTTGCTGGCCCAGGGCCTCCAGGAAGAACGTTTTCCCGGTGCCGGAGGGCCCGCAGACGACAAGGTTTTCCCCGCGGCGGATCCATTCCAGGGTCCGCAGGGCTTGCTGGGTCGGGACCGGGATCGAGGAAGCATCCGGGTCCCAGACATCGAAGGTTTTCCCGGTCGGGAACCCGGCGGCCTTGCGCCTCGTGGCGAGCATCGAGGCGGCCCGGCCACGGATTTCCTCCGCACAGAGGGCCTTGATCACCTCGACCGGTTCCCAGCGCTGGGCACGGGCGGTAGCGACGAGTTCCGGCGCCAGGGCGCGGGCGTGGGGCATCTTCAAGGACCGCATCATGGCTTCAAGATCCGCCGGCAGTGCCGGGGCGGTGGTGTTCAACGGGTTCACGGCTTTACCTCGCTCATGGTGGCGGTTGTGGTGGTGATCGCAGCCCATGCGCCGGTGCCCTGCGTCAGGGACGTGTCTTCGCTGGCGGCGTGCGTGGTGGTGTTGGCCCGGCCGGATTGCAGGATCGATGAGAGGTCTCCGTGGGCGAAGCGGCCATGAATCGCCGCGGTGCCTAGGGCCCGGTCAACGTCAATGACGCCGGCGATCTTCGCCAGCGAAACAGCTTCAGCCATTTTCTGGTTCATGCGTGAGGTACCGACCGCTGCGGCCTCCTTCAGCCAGGTAACGGCGCCGCCGCCGATGGCCAGAAACTCGGCCTCGGCCCCGGTGCGGGCCCTGGGCGTGTAGTCACCCGGGATCTTCTGAACATACCCGGGGAAATGTTCGTCGTTGATCGACGGGCTCCCGGGCCGTGCCCTGCAGTGGCGGGCAACTTCCACCGGGCCGTGCACGCCGTGGTGAACGATGATGACCTTCTCATCCGGGCCGGTGCCGTGGGAACGGACGAACACTTTCTGCCCCAACAGGTGGGATGGAACGGAGTACATGGCGTTGTTGAAGGTGACCATGGGCGTGTTCGGCGGCACGGTACGGGCCAGACCGAAGGAGACAGTGTGGGCGTCATCCGGCACCTGGTGCAGGCGCAAGACTTCCTCGGTGAGCATCGCCGCCGGTTTACGCTTGGTTACCCGGTGCTCACGGGCATTGATGTGAGCCATGAACTCCTCACACGCGGCCTCCAGCTCGGCGAAGGAGCCATACTCCTCGCGCAAGTTCGTATCCCTAGGTACGATGTCAGCCTTGGCGACCTTCACCGCGTTCTCCACCCCACCCTTGGAAGCAGGATCCGCCGGCTGGCACGTCAACACGGTCACCCAGTAGTAGCGGGCAAAATCAACAGTTTGCAGATTCCTCACCGGCACCCCAGCCACATGCGAGACCGTCACCGTCTTTTCGTTGTCAGTTAGGACGTAAGTTGGGGCCCCGCCCGCGATACGGAAGGACCTATCAAGGGCGGCGAACACGCTCGGCGCCGTCCGGTCCCGCAACGCGATGACAATCCGGAATCGTGACCAGGCCAGCCACGCCACGAACAACACCGTCTTCACACCATCAATATAAGGGCCGTCTCCGAAATCGTATTGTAGCCAGCCGCCTGGCTGGGTGATCCAGGGGCGGTGCACGCGTACCCGTCCCAGCTTCCACGCCGCCTTGACCTGGGCCACGGCGCGGCGGGTGGAACGCTCCGATCCCTCAAAGCCCATGCCGACCAGCGTCTGGTGGGCGACATCAGCCCGGATCCGGCCCCGTGACTTTTCCACGAGCTCCTCGACCTTGGGCAGGTACTCATCGGTGCATTTATCCCTGGACACTGGTTCCGCCAAAGGTCTGCCGGCATTACGGGCGGCAACGTGCTTGGCCACGGTGTGGTGCGAGCATCCCGCGAGCACGGCCGCGGCGCGAAACGATTTCGTAAGATCGAACGCTTCAAGAATTTCCATGATTTCTCCGTCAGACTTCATATAGAGCCTCTTCCTGGTTTGGTTTGGTGCGACTAGACACCGACATCAAACCCCAGGAAGGGGCTCCCGCCGTTAAGAACACGGCGATGCTAGAAAAGAGTGGGCAGATCTCATGGCCACCAATGGGCATTTCTGCTGGCCATCAGTGGGCAGTTACGTGGCCGCCTATGGGCAGTTTTTCATGGCCGCTAACACTTCGCGGGGGCCGCCCGCGACAACCTACTGACGGACACGACTGTCTCATAACCAATATGTCTCGTATCCCGTGGGTTGTGAGACCAGCCGGGCAACTCGGGTGAATCAAGAGTAAAATGATAGGGGCAGCATGGGGGCTGACTGGCTATGCTCGCAGTCGTGGGGCAGTCGAAAGGGAGTTCCCACCATGTCATACAAAACTCATACTTTTGAAGACACAACGACAGCTATTTAGTATCCTGCATTGTTGCAACATCACCATGCAGGAACAGGCCAAAATGGCTTATTGGCAACTCTGAATCGCAAGCGGGGATCGAAGGCGTTCCACGACACGGTGAAGGAGGTGATTGAGCCGCAGGTTAGCGCCTTGCGGGCATGGGGGAGCCCGGGCTGGGTGATCTGCGGTGCTGCAGGTATCCTCCCCACTATCGGCCAGCAACCAGATCCGCCCGGGCGTGGTGCCTCAGCTGGCTAAGGCTCTGTCATGGCGCGCAAAGCTGCGACATGTCCGACATATGCTTTCCGGCCCTCCACGGTAAGTGCAACCCTGACGTGGCTTCGCCCTCCCTTGGCGAATCGTTCGACGTGGACGTACCCGGGGTCGGTCAACTGCTTAAGATGCTTGCTCAGCACTGAACCCGCGACTCCAAGCGAATCGCGCAACTGGGCAAATTCGGCCCATTGCAACGGTGCCAGGCCGGCACAGATACGCAAGCGAACTGGGGCATGGATCAACTCGTTGAACTCAACGTGGTTAGATGGGGCGCTCATTGGCGTCCTTGATTCGATTCTTCATCATCGAGGTGCGCATGCGGGACATGCAGAACCCACAAATCCAGAAAGTGACCAGCCACTTGGCAGCAACTTCACCCCATGAGCCCGTTGCCCAAAAGCGGCTGAACTGTACGACCAGCATGAGCAGAAGGGCATACCCGAGGTACGGCCCCGAGTGGCTCAGTACGACGCGGGGCTTGGGCCGTTTTCGCATCATGAGGTAGTACCAAATGCCCAAGGGAACAACAAAAGCAGCTAGACCGAGAATCACCGACCACGAGACCACGTTAACGAGTGCGGTGATGGTCGCAATAAGTGCCACCAGAGTGATCATGAAACCGCGGGGTGGCTCCGTGGAGTTCACCATGGCATTGGAAGCGTTGTCGGCCTCGGCAAGCACTTCGCGGGGATCAAAATTTGCAGACCATGGATTCGCATCAACCACGAAGTCCTCACTTTCCGTTACGGAAAGTTCCCCCTTTCCGTACAGGAAAGTCAAGATCAAGCGGCCCGCTCGTGGTCCCGGCGATGTCGGGGGGCGGGTGTTAGCCTTCTCTCGTGCATCTTATTGAACGTGGTTCGGGGACCCCTATCTTGATAGTCCATGGATTCTGCGTCGATCATCACTTGTTGCTGGGGCTCGATCCCATCTTCGCTGCACGAGGCACCTGGAAACGCATATATATTGATCTGCCGGGCATGGGAAAATCCATTGCCGGACCGGAGATTGGCAGCGCAGACGCTATCGCCGAAGCCGTAGTTGCCTTCGTCAGGACGACCTTCGGGGACGCACGATTTGCGCTTCTCGGCAATTCATTTGGTGGCATGATCGCCCGGCACATCGTCGCCGAGTTTGGTGATCAGGTCATCGGTCTGGCCCTCATCTGCCCGGTGGTCGTCACGGACCAGGCACACCGAACTGTGCCACCCCAAACCGTCTTGCAGAGTGACCCGGAACTTTTGGCATCGTTGGACCCCCTGGATGCGGCGGACTACGCGGAAATGGCTGTCGTTCAATCCGTCGAGGGCTGGAATCGTTTCCAGGAATCTGTGTTGCCGGGTCTGCGGGCCTTCGACAAAACCGCCATCGAAAGAATCTTGGGCAACTACGCGCTGGGCGTCGAGCCCGAAGATCGTTCCCCGAAATTTGGCGGACCCACAGTCATTATCGCGGGACGCCAAGACCACATCGTTGGGTTCCGGGACCAGATCGCGCTCTCAGAACACTACCTACGGGCCTCAATGGTTGTCCTCGACCGGGCCGGCCACAACGCCCATCTGGACCAGCCGGAGCTCACTGCTAGTTTGCTCGATGAGTGGCTAGTGCGCATGGACAACCCACAGCCATACCAGCCGCCGAGTGATCGAGAAGGAGCCGTGGATTCATGAATCGTGAGGGTACTCCGGATCGAGCGTCTCAACTGGGTTCGGCAGCGCAGGCGCGTTTGATGCGCCGAGTGGCAACGCTGATGCCCACGCACGTCGACTACTAAGGGCGCTGCGCGGGCAGGGCGTTCCCAAGTACGCGTCCGGCGAGGAGCAACGCCGCAGCGAGATCGAGCGCGGAGCCAGCCGGTCAGCCGTTACGATCATCGCTGACCTAGGCAAAAGTGTGGCGCACCTGGAGGAGGCCATCACCCGCTGCGCCGCCGCGGGGTGGCCCAACGGCCACTTCCTTGGGGGCGGGCACTACGGTGGTGCGGCCTGCCCGGCGCAACGGGGCTCTCACATTAGCAATACTGGGAAGTTTTGTCTGCAGGATTGACTCGGACTGGATCCAGTCGTGGATCTGCCATGAGCTCATTGGTGGCTTCGGTGCTGGACCCGATACCAATTCAGTGGGGATCTACGTCCTTGGCCACGCACCATGCACGGTCAGCCGGCCTGATGAAAGCAGGGTCCGGAATCCGCTGATGGCCCGGCGCCTGATCTTCCGCGGTGATTGCTCATGCGCCGTTTTCGGAAACACGCCCTGTGTAGAGAAAATAGGAGCGGTTCCGGACGTCTACCCGTGCCCGGGCATCGTGAAGCCAAACCCTTCCCAGAAGCAAAAAATAGAGCTCGTCGGCAGTGGTTGTGTGTTTTCCCAGGCTGGCAGTCGCCGCTTCCACTATTTCCGTCTCCGAGTGCGCGCCGGGCGTGGCATCGGCCTCACTCTCACTTTGTTTCGTGTGCGTGGGGTCGGGCAGGGTCTTGTAGGAGAACCCGACCCGGCCTGGGTCTTCCGCCACGGCCACTACTTCCACGGGTTCATGGACTGTCATTCCGAACAGCTTCGCCGTGACGGTCAGACGCTGGCCCGGTGCCGCAGGCTCCGTTGAATCCACGGAGGACCCGTTTGAAGTCTTTACCCTCCATCGGAGCACCGCAAAAGTGGCGCGTTCCCAGACGGAAACACCGGTTCCCACCACTGCTGAGACTTCCGAATGTCGGTGCTGGCTGCTGCTGGACGGCCACTGGTGGAGGACCGGGCTGGTCATGGGTTGTCCCTTTCATGCTCCAGCTGGCCTTCAGCTGCTTAGAACATATTGCATTGACGCTGCCTGGTGCCGGTGAAATGCCGGGATTCCTGCGTTGCCAGCATGCTGATCAACGCCAAAATAGCTATGAAGTCGCAATGGGCCGGCGAATCATTCTTGGACTGTCCCAGGAACTGGTTGCAGAACGGGCAAGCATCTCAAGGGCCACCCTTATGCATTTGGAAACGGGTGAGGGCGGCAATGTCGAGCACCTGATGCTGGTCGCGGCCGTACTGGGAGTTACCGAGGACGCCATAGCGGCCGTTGGCCCGCTTGAGAGCGATTTGGGCAGGGCCCGAGCCCATCTGCCTAACCGGCAATGCGCTCCGAGGAGGAAACTGTGACATGCCGGGGCGCTAGACAGCTACGTACACCCGTATTGCGTCAAAATCACCGCTGACATAGCAAGAATCTCAGCTGCACTGGTTCAAGATGCCAACGAAAATTCAGCCGCTTCTCATCCGTCGCGATGGTCGACAATACCGATGACAACATGCGCAACCACGGGCTGTTGCGAACGGGCAACCGGTGACGACTCTCGCCGTCGTTCGAGGTCAACCCCATACCCTCAGCTGGCACCACCGGGCCTGAAGGTCCGGCGATCACTTCCCCGGGGGAAGTCCGGGTCGCTGAACATTCGCGGGGAAACAAGACTGTGCGCGGTCGCCTTCGAAAACGTTGGAGCCGACAGATGGGCCCAGGTCCAAGAGCTTGCCAGTAGGCTTCGATTGCATGTTCGCTGGATGAGATTGCTTTCCTAGTACGCTGAAACTCACGCGTGATGGACAGGAATTCAAGATGGCCCGGACAACAACGACAAGTACTGCAGCGGCTGAGCTGTTGGCCGAATTGGCGGCGCTGGGGGATCCGAAGGCCCGTGCCGTGAATGAGAAGCACGGTGACGACCACGACGTGAACCTGCGCAAGCTGCGCGCCATTTCGAAGCGGCTGAAGACGCAGCAGGATCTTGCCCGCGAACTCTGGGCGATCGGTGGCACTGCGGGACGGCTGGTGGCGCTGCTGATCTGCCGGCCGAGGGACTTTGGGCGTGACGAGCTGGAGGCCACGTTGCGTGAGGCCCGCGTCCCCAAGGTCAACGACTGGCTGGCCACTATGTGGTGAAGCAGAGCCCGGATGCGCAGGAGCTGCGCGTGGCCTGGTTCGCCGAGCCGGAACCGGTGGTGGCCAGTGCCGGTTGGGCCGTGACCAGTGAGCGCGTGGTGAAAGGCCGCAAGGTTTGGACCTTCCAAGGTTGTTGGACATCATTGAAGCGCAGATGAAGAATACCCCGGACCGGCTGAAGTGGGCCATGAACTTCTGCCTGGCCCAGATCGGGATCGAGTACTCCGAGCTTTATGCCCGGGCCATCAGCATCGGTGAGCGCTAGGAAGTGCTCAAGGATTGCCCGACACCGCCGACTGCATTGCAGCCGCTCTTGCTGCTGGCCTCGCCGCCCACGTCTGTCGCCCAAACATCACGCCAGCAGGCGACTAACCATTGGGCAGGCAGCGAAACGCCCTGGCGACAACGCCGATTCCTGCTTTGCGACAAATGCCCGTCATAATAGTCAGTGTTGTCGCGTCAAAATGGAGTTCTCACTACGAATCTCTGCACGACATTTCGGGGTCTAGCAGGCCCGGATCCAAGAATTTGGCATGGTTTTGATCCAGATAAACCACCAGCCGGGAAGTCAAAAATGCATCAGAAGTACCGTTCTTCGGAGCGCACAAGAATCAGATTGCACATTCAGCCATCGGTGGCTCACCTCAACGGATCCGCAATCTTGCATGGAGCTCCACAAAGTTCGACGACCCCGGATGGTGTTAGAAGCTGCCAATGAGCAAAATTTCCGCGGCGCCTGCGAATGCATCGACAGCGCAACAAGCTCCCGCCGGAGGCATCAACCATGGCCCCGCCGTGGACAAGGCTGACAATGAACTTAGACGCGGGCTAAGCAGCCGCCACCTCCAGATGATCGCCATCGGCGGTGCCATCGGCACCGGCCTCTTCGTCGCCTCCGGTGGCACCATCTCGCAAGCCGGCCCCGGCGGAGCGTTGCTTGCCTACATATTGGTGGGCCTGATGGTCTTCCTGGTGATGCAGTCCCTCGGGGAAATGTCTGCAAAGATCCCCGTGGCTGGCTCATTCCAAACGTACGCAACACGCTTCGTTTCACCGTCCTTCGGCTTCGCCATCGGCTGGAACTACTGGTTCAACTGGGCCATCACCGTGGCTGCCGAACTGGTCGCTGCCGGAATCATCATGGACTTCTGGTTCCCCGGGGTGCCGGGGTGGGTCTGGGCCGGTGTTTTCCTCGTGCTACTCACGGGAGTGAACGCACTCTCGGCCAAGGCATTCGGCGAAAGCGAATTCTGGCTCTCACTCATCAAGGTGGTGGCAGTGGTGCTGTTCCTGGTGGCAGGTGTGCTGATGATTTTAGGCATCCTCGGGGACAACTCCCCGGGCCTGAGCAACTGGCTGAACCGCGAGGATGTGTTCCACGGCGGCTGGGTTTCCATCATTTCCGTCTTTATGATCGCCGGATTCTCATTCCAAGGCACCGAACTGGTGGGTGTTGCAGCAGGGGAGGCAAAGAACCCGCGGCGCGAGGTTCCCCGAGCGATCCGCTCTGTCTTCTGGCGCATCATGATCTTCTACATCGGCGCCATCTTTGTCATTGGTTGCTTGATTCCATTCACAGACCCGGGCCTGTTGGCCTCTGGCGAAGCAGACATTGCAGCTTCCCCGTTCACCGTGGTCTTTGAACGGGCGGGCATTGCCTTTGCGGCTGCCTTGATGAATGCAGTCATCCTGACCGCCATCCTCTCGGCAGGCAACTCCGGCCTCTATGCCTCTACGCGCATGCTGTATGCCATGGCCCATGACGGCAAGGCGCCAAAGATCTTCGGTCGAACAAACTCACGCGGCGTGCCCATGGCTGCCTTGTTGGCCACGGCGGCCGTGGGGCTTTTTGGATTCTTGAGCGCCATCGTCGGTCAAGGGGCGGCCTACGCGTGGCTGCTCAATGTTTCGGGGTTGTGCGGGTTTATTGTCTGGGCAGGAATCGCGCTCTCGCATTACCGCTTCAGGCGGGGATTCCTCGCCCAAGGAAACAAGGTTGGCGATTTGCCATACCGGGCGGCGTTTTTTCCGATCGGACCGTTGCTGGCTTTCGCCGTCCTTATCGTGGTGGTTGCGGGGCAGAACTACCAGGCGGTCTTGGCAGGGAGGGGAACGGAGATCCTGTCCTCCTACATCGGTATTCCGCTCTTCTTGGGCCTGTGGCTGATCCACCGATTCGTCACTAAATCAAAAGTTGTCCCGCTGATGGACATGGATCTCAGCGGGCCGAAGGACATCGAAGAGAACGCTGACTAGCAGCGTTCGGGATTCACAGTGGACCGGCTCGGTGGCGTGAGCGGGACAATTCGTTTCCCACGTCTCCCCAAGTGGTGGCGCACTCACATGGCCCCATGTACGGCATAGGCTGAGTCGGTGACATCCACTCCGTTCCCCTTGCCACCCCTAGGGCCCTCACCATGCCAGTTGTTGCCCCCGTGCCCGCTGTGAGCACCGAACCGATCCACGTCGTCATCCACTCAGAGCCCGCACTATCGTGGGACACTTTTTCCTCCCTCGGACCCATTGCGGTTATCTTGGGTGCCTTGGTGGCAGGGCTCGTCGGGTGGAGGACGATTCGACAGCGCACCATTTCTGACGCGCGAACCGAGTGGTGGAAGCGAACACAATGGGCCATAGAGATGGCTCGCGAGAAGAATCCGGATGCGAGAACGCTGGGCTTCTCAATTCTTACCCTGCTCGCTAAAAGCAAGCTGGCTGCCCGCGAGGAGCTGCTGTTACTCGACGAAGCTCTGCGAATACTCAAGAACCCCACGAACGGACAGCCGGCTCTTGTCCAGTCCTCCGAACCCGAGACGGAGCTCGAGCCCGATCCGGAAGTCGCCCCGCCAAAAGCCCTGTCAGCTTGGAAGAAATTTTGGCAGCGACTGACAGGGTCGGCTCCGGGCAATGAGTACGTGGAGACGGATCTGGACTCAGGGGACAACAAAGGCGACAATGGAAGCAACGACGAAAATCAGGAGGTCCCGTGAGTCTGATGACACCAGCATCGAAAAAGGGGCAGGGCTTTCAGCAGGTCACTGAGCCAATCGTTTCGTCGAAATCTCGTGGTGAGGAACGTGCGCAGATTGCGGCCGCGCGCCTGCAGGTAACTCTCGATCGCAGGCTGGGGCGCAAGTCCTCATCCGTGGACAAAGACTTGGCCAAGAAACCGCTCTAGGTTCCGTGTAGATCGGGGCATCGTCGATCCGGAGTTCGACGAAAAACTGACGTAGCCTGGATCGGCCCACTTCATCATGCTCGCCCGGCAGGAGTGCCGAGCATTCAGGCAAGTGTTTGGCCGTCGTTGTGATGGTGGGCGCCGTGTTTGTGCACGGAGCCGGAACCTTGTTTGGCAGCGCCACATCGCAGTGCTTCGGCTCTGTTCGCACAACAAGCGCGCCACCGGGTTCCGCGCTCAAGGCGCGAGCGGAAGGTATTGCCGCTGCGAGACAGAAAGGCCCGGAATGCAAAGAATTCGTTTGCGTTCCGGGCCTTTCCCGGAGAGCCCCCAAACTAACAGGGGCTCTCCTTATCCACTATGAGAAGGCGCTCTAGATCGATGAAACGATCCAAATGACCAAGGCAATGGCCACGAGAACACCTACGATTGTCCATACAAGACTGCTTCCGCGCATGTAGTTACTCCCGTTCTCTTAGTTGTCGCCTCTCATAAAGATTACAAGAGACATTATTCACCTTATAGGTAGCGGGAGTGCTGCAGGGCTCGAGTACACACCAAGGCCATATAATTTTCTTGATCGTCCACAGAGCGCCGTCGCACCGATTGTTGTCAACTTAGTCTCCGAGAGCCAAGCAGAGCAGGCCCGTACCGCCCCGACATACTGACCAACTGTGGGTCCTATGGAGACTTGGCGGCGATGCAGGCAACAACATCAAGGGCCTGATGGAGGCTCTGAAACGAAGCATTGGCTCAGAACGCTCTACCGTTATTGATTCCTGGGCAAGAAAAGCGTCCTCACGCCGCTCAGACCGCGAAAATCTCGCCCAGTCTGGCCAAGGCGCACGTGGTTTGACTGAGGCTGATCTGTACGGATAGATACTCTGCAGTCAGAGACAAAACCATCCGACAGTTGGTCCTCATACACGGCGCGTTCCACGTGACGCCTCACGATCATCTGGATCAGTTCAACTGCGGTGCATTCTTCGAGCGTCTTGCCAGGAGCGGCCTCAGGCAGGATTTCTCGCATGGTCCTTGCCCTCGTCCTGGGCAGCCCGGTGTAGTGGGAAAGAGCCATGGAGGTGAAATTCTTACCCGGAGGAATAGGTACCCGAATTGCCGATGCGCACTGCGTCGGCCTTAGTTGTTGGCAAGCTGGAGGTTTCCGACAGCGCTGAGCTTGCTGGCGAAAGCTAAGGCTTCTTCGGAGAGTTCAACCTCGGCAGCCTTGCGCGTACCGTCCACGTCGCCGTTGAGGACGGTGGGAGCGAAACGGACATGTGTGGCGTCCTCTATGCCTACGAAGTTCAGCCAGTCAGCGAAGAATGTGCTGCTGAAATCAGAACCGAAAGCTGCCGGTACACCTGGTGCGTAAACACCGCTGGTGTGGATGGCAAGGGCCTGCTTGCCCGCCATCAGCCCTCGGTAGCCCTTTTCAGGATCGAACCCGAAGCTCCAACCGGGCTGGGTGATGATGTCAATCCACTGCTTCAGTACGTAGGGAACGCCGGAATTCCACATCGGGATGTTAAAGACGTAGGCATCGGCAGCAGCGAACTGATCGAACACTGTTCGAGCTGATTCCCATGCCTCGACCTGTTCCGGGGTCTGGTCCTGGCCAGAGAATACCGCCATCTTGGCGTCGGTTGCGATACGACCGAAAACTGGCAAAGCTCCGTCGCTGAACAGGTCCAAGGTCTCCAACTCGAAGGTCTCCGGACTGGTGCCCTGGACAGAATCAATGAAATGCCGAGCCAACCGAAGGGACTCACTGTTGGCGTAGCGGGGGGAGGCGTTGATGTGGAGGATGGTAGGCATTGGCTTCCTTCCGAAGCTGCGCGGATCGGGCACTTTGTACCCCATTGTCAATCCTGACTGAGGACCCGGATATGCGTAAGAACGTACTATTTTGTGCCTAGGGCACTCCAGGGTGCCCTCTTCGCGGGAGCTTCCAATACGCGAAACCGACTTTAGGATTCATCTTGTGGAAGAAACCGATACCTGTTCCCAGGCTGCACCGACATTGACGGCAGAGTTGTGGCGTACAACTCCTTCTTTGGGCTCCTTCTCTTCGACGCCGCTGAACACCTCCGACTGAGAGAAGCCGAAAGTTTCTTGGGTGGGTTGCGCACTGCGGCTAGGGACAACGTGCCACGGTCCGAGACTAATGCCCGCTATTTTCGCTGGTGGGAGGGCCTTAGTGTCACCGATGGCGCCGAGCTGGGGGGCGCTGGGCGGACAATCAATCCAAATTACCGGGGGAGTGGCGTTTTCTTGAGCCTGTTACGTCCCTCTTGGATGGGCACTCACAAAACGCGCGGCCGAAAGTCGCAATAACGGCGTGATTCAAGCCAGCGCTAGTGCGCGTGCAGCGACGCCGGCTGCATCTTGAAGTGTTGTGTACGCTGCTGCACAGCGTACACGGCCGGTACACAGGCGAAATTGAGGACCCACTGGTGGGCCATGCCAAAGCGCGGGCCGTACAGTCCCATGCGGCCGAGCATGGGGTGACCTGATGGCGAGTTTCACTTACGGCGACCACCACTCAGACCTGCCGTCCATGGCCTTGGCTGGCGAATCGCTGTTGGTTGGCACCACATCGAACTGTGCCCAGGGTTCAGTCGCTTAGGAGTTGCAGGACGTTTTCCATCTGCTTGAAATTCTCCCTACCCTACGGCTAAACCCGGGGGCTTGCGCTCATGCCGTGGCCAGTCCCGCGTATGCTGGGCCCAACGACATATTTGAATGGGAAAGTGATGGCAATGGCTCTTACTGCTGCACAGAAACGTCAGACAGCTCAGATCCACTACAACGCATCCTTGGACCTGTGCCCCGCGCGGCAGTTGCTTGAGGCGATCAGCAGCAAGTGGGTAACGTTGGTACTGCTCGCCTTGGTGGATGGCAAGCAGCGTCATAGTGACCTCCGCAAATTGGTTGCAGGTGCCAGTCAGAAGATGCTCACCTCCACTCTGCGTTCTCTGGAACGGGACGGACTGGTCACCCGGCACGTCACGCTGTTGGTTCCCGTTCGAACAGACTACGAACTCACCGCTCGCGGCCGCTCGCTTCTGCGTATCGTCTTTGAAATGAAGGAATGGGCCGAGGAGAACATGAATGACGTGGCGACATCCCGCATGGAGCACGACAGGCACAAGCTCGACTTTAAATAGTCCCTTGGTGTCGGGTATGCAGCTGTTCTGCCTGCATCACGCCGGCGGAACCACCGCGAGCTTCGCAGGATGGCGCTTTTCTGGCGTTGACGTCACGAAGTTGGGCTACCGGGGGAGAGATTTTAGCTCTCTGGCTGAAACTGCAAATGATTCACGATCGAGTCGCGGCAGACTCGATCGCGAATTGCTTGGCGAATAATTCACGACACATCAAACTTGGAACGGTTGACATGCGGCGTGAGGAAAACATAAGAATGCGCCAAACCGAGGACGACTGGAACTAACCAAAAGGCCCCTCAACAACGATACAGTTCAGGAACCCAGGACCCCAGGACCCCAGGACCCCAAGGGCGCCGGCCATCAGCCATCGTAGATGACCGGTGCCCAGTCCACGGAACCCCGGTACCACTTACGCGGACCATTAGATCGGGCGGCAACTGCCACCTGTTCGGTACCATCCATTGTTATGTGTCCTTCGTGCTAGCAAAGAGTAAGATCGACTTTTGGTAACTCAAAATGGGCCCCTAAGCACACAGTGGGGGTCATCGATTCGAAGCCACCGGAAACCAAAAGCGGCCGGTGACTTTCCGAGGGAAGATCACCGGCCGCCGTCGTACAAAGAAAAGCTAGCCTTGCTTGCCTCGGCGCAGGGCCAGGTCAACAATATTGGTGCCCGCTGCGAGCATTACTGAGGAACCGAGCATGTGGAAGCCAACCAGCAAGGCCGGGATGCCCGTGAAGTACTGCCAGTAGCCAATGAAACCCTGAAGCAGCACGCCCAGGAACAGCAGTATGGCGCCATGACGCAGGAGGTCGCCCTTGCCGCGACGCCACAGCAGCACCAGAAGCACAAGTGACACTGCCACCAGCACATAGACAGGAATCACGTGGATGCGGGTCACCAGGTAGCCGTCGAGTTCAATGCGGGGGGATGTGGAGTCGCCCGAGTGGGGGCCGGCGCCGGTGACCAGCGTGCCCAGAATTACTGCCAGGTACGTGGCAATCGCGGCCACCACGCTGAGCTGGCGAATCAGCGGGCGGGGGCGCACCGCGTCGGACGGTGCACTCATGCCGGTGCGCCCGTAGGTGCGGTTGACCAGCAGCATGGCGACCACCACCAGGGCGGCCGAGACCAGGAAGTGCAGGCTCACGACATAGGGGTTCAAGCCGGAGAGCACTGTGATGCCGCCAAGGACTGCCTGTGCCGGGATGCTGGCCAGCAAGCCAAAGGCCAGCCAGAACAAGTCCTTGCGTTCCTTGCGCAGGTTCCACAGCGTCACCAGCATGGCCAGCGCAATCGCTGCCAACAGGAATGTCAGAGTCCTGTTGCCGAATTCAATGACACCGTGAATGCCCATGGCGGGGGTGTTGGCCAGCGATTCGGCCGTGCACTTGGGCCAGGTGGGGCAACCCAGTCCGGAACCGGTCAGTCTCACTATGCCACCGGAAACAATGAGAACGCCCTGACCCACCAGCGAGGCGATCGAGAGGCGGCGCAGGGCCGGGGTAATGCTTGTGGGCAGACGGCCGGCGAGGGAACGCTTGGCAGTGGTGGGAGGTATCACGTCATTCACATCTTTCAATTCCATTTGAACCATTTAACGGCCGCGAGCGAACAAAGAGCCGCCCACGCCAGCAGGATGACCAGTGCAAAAATATCAAGCCGGCTCTCCAGAAGTGCCCCGCGCATCACGTTGCCTAGCGCGCCGGAGGGCAGCCACTGGATAAAGTCGGCCATGGACGCTGAAAACTTGCTGGCCGGGAGAACAATGCCACCCAAAGCAGCAAAGAGCAGCCACCCCAGATTGGTGATGGCCAGTGTGGCTTCGGGGCGCACGGTCCCGGCAATCAACAGCCCCAAGGCCGTGAAGGTGATGGCACCCAGAATCAGCAAGGGAACACCCATCATCACACCGGCGACCGGGGGACGCCAGCCAAGGAACGCCGCGACAGTGGAAATGATGACCACTTGGATGGCCAAGGCCACAAGCACGGCAATAACCTTCCCGGCAATCAGGCCGCCCTTGCCCAGCGGCGTTGTTGAGAGGAACCGCAACACGCCGTAGCGCCTGTCAAAACCCGTGGCAATGCCCTGACCGGTGAACGCCGTAGAAAGCGCGCACAGGGCCAGGATGCCCGGTGCAGCCATCTCCACGCGGCTGTACCCCATGCCATCCAGCAACGGTGTGGCTGTCAAGGCAACCAGGCCAAGGAGTGGCATAACGATCATGAGAACTAGTTGTTCACCGTTACGCAACATGGTGGCAGCCTCATAGCGGCCCTGGCTCAGGACGCGGCGTACCAGCGTTGCCGGTCGCGTGGTCCGCTCCCTTACGAAAAGTGAGGGCGTACTCATGAGAGCTCCGATTCTGCGTTGGATGATGCTGGCCTAGTCGGTGCTGCGCTGGCGGGTGCCGTGCCGGATGGTGCTTTGCCGGCGGGTGAGGCCGTGGCCGACACTGCCAGAAAGACATCCTCAAGCGACTGTGAGGCGAGATGTACCGAGGTGGGCATGGCGTTGGTATCGGCACACCACTGACCAAACGCCGCCATGTCACCGGCCGTGATGGAGCCCGACAGGCTGTAGGCGCCGGGGCGGGTTTCCGTGCAATGAAGGCCGCTGCGCTGCAGGGCGGCCGTATCCAAGCCAGGGGCCGACTCGAACGTCATCGTGCGGTGCTTTTGTGCCGCCGTCGACTGGCTCAGGAGCTCGGCCACCGTGCCTTCGGCGACGGACTCGCCGTGGTTGACAATGTACACATAGTCGGCCAGGCGCTGCGCGTCGTCGAGCAGGTGCGTGGTCAGGATAATGGCCTTGCCGCTGTCGCGCAGTTCTCGGATCAGCTCAAAGACCATCAGGCGCGACTGCGGGTCGAGCCCCGCGCTGGGTTCGTCCAGGAACAGCACCTCGGGGTTGCCCAGCAGGCTTGCCGCCAGGGCAACACGCTGTTTCTGACCGCCGGAAAGGCGCCGGATGGTGGTGCTGGAAAACTCTCCGATCCCCAGCCGGTCCACCAGGGCATCCACGCTCAACGGGTTCTCGTACAGGCTCGCCACATGCCGCAACAGGGCCACAGGCCTAGCTGACGGGGGGAGTCCGCCGTCCTGGAGCATGACGCCCACGCGGGAACGCAACGCGGCGTCAGCGTGCTGAGGGTCCTGGCCTAGCAAGGACACGGATCCGCCGGTGCGGTTTTGCAGGCCCTGGGCACATTCAATGGTGGTCGTTTTTCCGGCGCCGTTGGCTCCCAGCAGCGCCGTGACCTGACCGAAACGGGCCTGGAGACTAATATTGGAGACGATTCTTTTCATCCGGCCATCAAGGGCAGTAATGGGTCCGACGTCTTTAATGAGCCCCTCGATGATCAGGGCAGGTTCGGGAGTGGGAAGCTGTGGCACCCGCCCATTCTACGCGAGGTAGTAGGGCTCGACGGCGGACCCGTCACCAACGCTGCGTGGGTAGGCTCACCTTAGTGGAACCCTGGGTCTAATTACGGCATAATTGTCTTGTCTAATGTTGTGTGTTATTTCGATTGGGTGTGAGGTGTGAATGAGTCAGCAAATTGATACCGGGACCTTGTCCAGCGTGGAGCCTGATGAACGTACCCGAGACCGCGTCTTAACCGCCGTACTCAAGCAAGGTCCGGTGAGCGCAGCCCAATTGGGCGCGCTGCTGGGGTTGACGCCTGCTGCTGTGCGCCGACACTTGGACACCTTAACCCGTGAGGGCCTGATTGAGATCAAGCTCATCAGCAACGCCAAGTCCGGCGCCGGGCGGCCAGCCCGCAGATACGTGGTTTCCAAGCGTGGTCAGACCGAAATAGGTGACGACTACTTGGAAATTGCCACGCTGGCGCTGAAGCAGATCGCTGAAACCCGGGGTGAGGAGGGCATTGTTGAGTTTGCGCAACGCCGCTTTGCCACGATGGAAGCTAAATACCAGCCGCTGGTGGACGCGGCCGGCGACGATGTTGCAGCCCGCTCCAAGGCCCTTGCCGATGCGCTGAATGGTGACAGGTTTGTGGCCAGCTCCAAGTCTCTCAACGCCGGTTCCGCCATGGCCGCCGAGCAACTCTGCCAGGGTCATTGCCCCATCCAGGAACTGGCCACTTCCTTTCCCGAGTTTTGCGACGCCGAAACTCAAGTCTTCTCCCGGCTCATCGGCGTCGATGTGCGCAGGCTCTCCACTATGGCTAGTGGCGGGCATGTCTGTACCACCCATGTACCCACGGGACGCGCAGTGGTTCGCAAACTGGGCCTAACGCCCACAACGAACCAACGTGTCCCGAACTCCGTTTCCAACCATCAGCAAGAAAGGCCGTGATGACGGATCAAATAGCGCAGGATGTAAGCGCCACCGGTGACGTGGCAGATGCCACCAACCACGACATCCTCGAAAGAAACCCTGAGCTGGAGGGCCTAGGCAACTACGCCTTTGGCTGGTCTGACCAGAACGCGGCCAGCGACAATGCACGCCGTGGTTTGAGCGAAGAGGTCGTCCGCGACATCTCAGCCAAAAAGGGTGAACCCCAGTGGATGCTGGACATGCGCCTGAAGGGCCTGAAGTACTTCGACCGCAAGCCCATGCCCACCTGGGGTGCAGACCTCTCCGGCATTGACTTTGACAACATCAAGTACTTTGTCCGCTCCACCGAGAAGCAGGCCACCACTTGGGAAGAGCTGCCTGAAGACATTCGCAACACCTATGAGAAGCTGGGCATCCCCGAAGCTGAGCGCAACCGCCTGGTCGGTGGCGTAACAGCCCAGTACGAATCTGAAGTGGTGTACCACCAGATTCGTGAGGACCTGGAGGAGAAGGGTGTCATCTTCACCGACACGGACACCGCCCTGCGCGAATACCCGGAAATCTTCCAGGAGTACTTCGGCACGATGATTCCGGTGGGCGATAACAAGTTCGCCTCGTTGAACACGGCTGTCTGGTCCGGTGGCTCCTTCGTCTACGTCCCCCCGGGCGTTCACGTGGACATCCCGTTGCAGGCGTACTTCCGCATCAATACCGAGAACATGGGCCAGTTTGAGCGCACGCTCATCATCGCCGATGAAGGAAGCTACGTTCACTACATCGAAGGTTGCACGGCGCCGATCTACACATCGGACTCCCTACACTCGGCCGTTGTGGAAATCGTGGTGAAGAAGAACGCACGCGTTCGCTACACCACCATCCAGAACTGGTCCAACAACGTGTACAACCTGGTGACCAAGCGCGCCATCGCCCACGAAGGCGCCACCATGGAGTGGGTCGATGGCAACATCGGCTCCAAGGTCACCATGAAGTACCCGGCCGTCTACCTTGTTGGCGAGCACGCCAAGGGTGAGACCTTGTCGGTGGCTTTTGCCGGCGAAGGCCAGCACCAGGACACGGGCTCAAAGATGGTTCACATTGCGCCCAACACGCAGTCCTCCATCATCTCCAAGTCCGTTGCCCGCGGTGGCGGACGCGCGGCCTACCGCGGTCTGGTTCAGATCCGTGAAGGCGCAACGCACTCGGCCAACACCGTGCGCTGTGACGCTCTCCTGGTGGACAACATCTCCCGCTCAGACACGTACCCGTACGTGGACGTTCGTGAGGACGATGTCTCCATGGGCCACGAGGCAACAGTGTCCAAGGTCAGCGAGGAGCAGCTGTTCTACCTGCAGTCCCGCGGCATGCCCGAAGACGAGGCCATGGCTATGATTGTGCGCGGCTTCATCGAGCCGATCGCCAAGGAACTCCCCATGGAATACGCACTTGAACTGAACCGCCTGATCGAACTGCAGATGGAAGGGGCCGTCGGTTAAATGACCGAGCTCACAGAAGAAAAAATAACAGGCGGCAAGACTTGGTCGCAGGGATTCATCAAGGGCATGAATGAGGAAGGCGAACAGCTTTCCGAGATCAACCCCGAGACCGGCCCCCTGGGCGGTAGCGCCGCCAAGGCTCACAGCCACGGTGGCGACAGCCACGGCGGCGGTGTTGGCATCCCCGACAGTTCCCGCGCAGGCCGTCTGACCTCCTACAAGATGGCAGACTTCCCGCTGATCACGGGCCGTGAAGAGGAATGGCGTTTCACCCCGCTCAAGCGCCTGCGTGGCCTTGACCGTGTTGGTGTCAAGGGCCAGGAGCTCAACGGTCCGGCGCCCCTCGTTGAGGTTTCCAAGCCCGACGCCGTAACGGTTGAGACGGTGGGCCGCGAGGATTCACGCATCGGCTCCGCCGGCATCCCCGAAGACCGTGTGGCAGCTGCCGCATGGGAAAACTTCGCCGAAGCCACGGTTGTCACCTTGCCGGCAGAGTTTGTTGGCGACGCCGAGAACGTCACCACCGTGACCCTCACCGGCCAGGGCGACACTCCGGCCGCAGCCCACATTGTGGTGCACGCGAAGAAGTTCGCCACAGGTGTTGTGGTGTTGGATCACCGCGGCAGTGCAGTTCTCTCCGAGAACATCGAGGTTGTTGTTGAGGACGGTGCCAACCTGACGGTTGTCAGCATCCAAGACTGGAACGACGACGCCGTGCACGCCAGTGCCCAGCACATCCTGGTGGGCCGCGACGCGAAAGTTAAGCACGTCGTCGTCAATCTTGGTGGCAACTTGCTGCGCACCACACCCGCAGCCCGCTACAGCGGCACCGGTGGCGAGGTTGAAATGTACGGTCTGTACTTTGCCGATGCCGGCCAGCACCTGGAACAGCGCTTGTTTGTGGATCACTCCACCAAGAACTGCAAGTCCCGCGTCACCTACAAGGGTGCACTGCAGGGCGACGGGGCGCATGCTGTATGGATTGGCGACGTTTTGATCCGTAAGCAAGCCGAAGGCACTGACACGTACGAGATGAACCGCAACCTGATCCTCACCCAGGGTGCGCGTGCCGACTCGGTACCCAACCTGGAAATCGAGACCGGCATGATCGAAGGCGCCGGACACGCAAGTGCCACCGGCCGTTTCGATGATGAGCAGTTGTTCTACTTGCAGGCTCGCGGCATTGCAGAAGATGTGGCCCGCCGTCTGGTGGTGCGTGGTTTCTTGAATGAAGTCATCCAGCACATCAAGGTTCCTGCCCTCGAAGAGCGTTTGCGCGATGCCGTGGAACGCGAATTGGCGGCGACACCACAGTGAGTGATTCCTCCACGCCTGCCGGCGTCGTTGTCTGCCAAGACGGTGATGTTGCGGTCAAGTCTTCCTTGCTCATTGAGGTTGATGACTACCCCATCGCGATTGTGCGGGACTCCTACGGGGACCTGCACGCTATTGGAGATACCTGCTCCCATGCAGAAATTTCCTTGAGCGAAGGCGACGTGGAGGACGGCACCATCGAATGCTGGGCGCACGGCAGTTCGTTCGATCTAAAAACGGGCGAACCGCTGACCCTACCCGCATTTGAGCCCGTGCCCGTCTTTGCCTTGAGCCTTCATGGCAGCGACGTCTATGTGGACGTCACCAACATTCTTAACGGCGTCAGCACGCATTAGCGTCGCGGCCAGCACAGCAAAAATTCTTAGGAGAAAATAGAGTATGTCGACTCTGGAAATCAAGGACCTGCACGTCAGCATTGCGACCGAGCAGGGCGTCAAACCCATCCTCAAGGGTGTCAGCCTGACCATCAACACCGGTGAAACCCACGCCATCATGGGCCCCAACGGCTCCGGCAAGTCCACCCTGGCAGCAACCATTGCCGGTCACCCGCGCTACACGGTGGACAGTGGCTCCATCACCCTGGACGGCGAGGATGTTCTGGCGATGAGCGTTGACCAGCGTGCCCGCGCCGGCCTGTTCCTGGCCATGCAGTACCCGGTGGAAATCCCCGGTGTCACCATGACCAACTTCCTGCGCACGGCCAAGACGGCCATCGACGGTGAAGCCCCCAAGCTGCGCACCTGGACCAAGGATGTCAAGGCCGCCATGGCGCAGTTGCGCATCGAGCCCGAGTTCGCCGAGCGCAACGTCAACGAAGGCTTCTCCGGTGGCGAGAAGAAGCGCCACGAGATCCTCCAGCTGGAACTGCTCAAGCCCAAGTTCGCCATCCTGGATGAGACTGACTCCGGCTTGGATGTTGACGCGTTGAAGGTTGTCTCCGAAGGCGTCAACCGTTCCATCGAAGCGGGCGGATTGGGCACCTTGCTCATCACCCACTACACACGCATCCTGCGCTACATCCAGCCGCAGTTTGTGCACGTGTTCGTTGATGGCAGCATTGCCGAACAGGGCGGCCCGGAACTGGCAGACCGCTTGGAAGATGAAGGTTACGACCGTTACCAGGTAGCAGAGTCGGCAAAGGCCTAACGGCCACGCCACTCTCATATCGCTAAGAAGGGAATCATGACTGACATCAGCGAAACAAGCGCAGCGATTGTTGCCGGCCAAACCAATCTCGAAGACGTTGAGGAAGCCCTCAGGGACGTCATTGACCCGGAACTCGGCGTCAACATTGTGGATTTGGGCCTGCTTTACGGCTTGCACTACGGCGACGACGGCGCCTTGCTGTTGGACATGACGCTCACCACAGCGGCTTGCCCCCTGCAGGACGTCATCGAGGAGCAGGTGGAAGCCTCCCTGGGGCCCATCGTTGACGACTGGCGCATCAACTGGGTGTGGATGCCGCCGTGGGGTCCGGAACGGATCACGGACGACGGTCGCGACCAGATGCGGGCCCTCGGCTTCAACATCTAGCACCCGCCAACTGACCCGCAGAAAACGCCGAAAAATGTCCATTTTGGACACGTTTTCGGCGTTTTCTGCGGGTCAGTTGGCGTTAATGGGGACAGCAGTTCCTTCGCCAGGCGCCGCGGCTAGACCTTCGGGACTGAGAACGTGTCGCAGGTAGCCAGGTCGGCGCTTTGGTAGCCGGTGTTCAACCACTTTTGACGTTGCGCGCTGGAGCCGTGGCTCCATGACTCGGGGTTGGTGCGCCCCGTGGCGGCTTGTTGAATCCTGTCATCGCCCACCGAGGAGGCTGCCGAAAGGGCGTCGTTAAGATCCTTTTGGGTCAGTGCCTTCAAGAACGGTTGCTGGGAGCCCGGCGCCGGCGTCGTGGAGGCGTACCGCATCCACACCCCGGCGTAGCAGTCGGCCTGGAGCTCTGTGCGGACGGCGGCCGACTGTGCGCCGGTGACGCCCTGCTTGGCCTTGTTGATGGTGCCTGTGAGGTTCTGAATGTGGTGGCCGAACTCGTGGGCCACCACATACTCCTGCGCCAAGGGCCCGCCGGAGGAGCCAAACTGTTCCTCCAACTGGGCAAAGAAGTCCGGATCAAAGTAGGCGTTGTTGTCTCCGGGGCAATAGAACGGTCCCACGGCCGAGGTGGCCGAACCGCAAGCGGTGCTGACACTGCCGGTAAAGATCACCGTTTTGGGTACTGAGTACGTGATGTTGTACCGGGCCAGGTGGTCCGGCCAGAAACTATTGAGCGAGTTGGCCGTGCCGAGGATCCTGCAGTCGAGGCGTTTATTGGCGTCCTGGCCGGTTTGGCAGCTTGCCAAGCCGGCTCCGCCGCTTTGCTCAATGGCTGGCTGGGTGCCCGTGTCGCTCAGCAGTGACGAGAGTAAGTCAGGGTTGATGCCCAGCAGCGCACCAATCAACACGACCAGTCCGCCGCCGAGGCCGAGTCCCACCTTGCCGCCACGTGCCATGCCCGTACGGCCCCTACGGTCCTCGGCCTGCGACGGGTCCAAGCGGGCGCCCTCATTAAAAGTCATGGCAATAGCGTAACCTCTGTTGATTGGGCTGTGTCGCAATTCTTTGGGACGTGGTTTCCCTTAAAATGAGGTTAATGCCATTCATTGATCAGCTCCAGCACTGGGCCCGCACCTCGGGGCAGCACGACGCCGTCGTGGTGGGGGAACAGCGGCTCACTTTCGCCCAGCTCCTTCACGCCACCGCCACGACCCCCGCGGAACCTGTCGATGTCATTGATGAACTCACCAGCACAGTTTTGGCGGTGAGGTTCTGTGCGGCCATCAACTCGGGCACGCCAGCCATGGTGGTCGATGCCCAGTGGTCACCGGCACTTCGGCGCCAGCTCCGTGATGCCGCATGGCGCTGGGGCAGGCGGGCCGTGCCTGAATCGGCTTCCGAGCCCGCGTTTTTGCTGGGGTTGTCCTCCGGGACCAGCGGATTGCCTAAGGCGTTCAGCCGCAGCAGCGCGTCGTGGCGCGAATCCTTTGCCCGCAGTGCCGAGTTCTTTGACCTCACGGCAGAGTCGGTCACTCTGGCCCCGGGCCCTCTGGCCGCGAGTATGAATCTTTATGCATTGGCGGAGTCCAT
Source organism: Arthrobacter sp. TMN-49 (assembly GCF_054511095.1). NCBI lineage: Bacteria > Bacillati > Actinomycetota > Actinomycetes > Micrococcales > Micrococcaceae > Arthrobacter > Arthrobacter sp. TMN-49. Next base: position 82,925 of record NZ_JBTNDH010000003.1, read on the forward strand.
CTATGCAGGCGCCACTTTTGTGGCGTTGCCGCGCTTCAGCGCCGCTGCCGCCTTGGCGGCCATGCGGGAACACCACGTCACCAGAGTTGTTGTGGTCCCGACAGTCCTTGAGCTGCTGGCCGGAGCAGGGCTGCGCACACACCAAAGCGGCCAGCAGCTCACGTCCATAGTCTGCGCCGGATCAGCCCTCTCGGCCGGCGCCGTGGCACTGGCGCGCCAATGGGCGCCCAACGCCACCATCTATCAGTACTATGGGGCTGCCGAACTGGGATTTGTCGCGGCGTCGCGGGTCTCCTCTGACGGGGCGGGTGCGGTGGCCGAATTCGGCGTGGGCGCGGCTTTTCCGGGCGTTCAGATCAGCATCCTGGATAGCCGCGGAACTCCAGTGGCGGCGGGAGTTCCCGGGACAATCTACGTCAAAAGCGCCTACGTCTGCGACGGCTACGCATGGGGTGATGACGGGCTCGCCTTTAGTTCCCTAGCCACCAACGCCCCGTGGCTGGCGGGGGGACACGGCCCCGGCGAAATGGATCCCGGCACGTGGTTTACTGTTCACGATCAGGGCTACCTTGACGACGCCGGACGCCTGCACGTTCTGGGCCGCGCCAGCGACATGATGGTTGTGGCCGGGGCCAACGTCTATCCGCACGCGGTGGAGGCGGCACTGGCGGCAGCTCTTGGCGCCGCAGCCCCGGGTCGGCCTAGCGGCGCGGTGGTGACGGGACGCGAGGATCCCCTGCGCGGGCAGCGCATCGTGGCCGGTCTCTACATGGGCAAAGGGCCTGATGCTGACATAGGTGCTGACACAGGCGCAGGTGCAGGGGCAGGGGGAGCCGTGGGAACCGTTGACACCGCAGCACTGCTGGCCGCCTGCCGGCTCGCTGCGGCTAAACTGCCGGCGCAGCTCAGGCCCACCCAATACTTCTTGCTTGACTCCCTGCCGTTGACTGGCAGCGGAAAAATTAGTCGGGCCATCCTCACCCGGTGGCTCAGTGAGGGAGACCCCCGTGCACAACGACTCCACTAATCTGGCACACATCAGCGGACCGGCAGCACACACCACAGCTGTTATTGTTGCCGCCAAGCGCCTGCCCAACGCCAAGGCGGGGGGAGCGTACAAGCACGTCAGGGCCCACGAACTTGCCGCGGCCGTGATGAAAGCCCTGGTGGCCGAACACCAGGTGGCGCCGGCAGAAATCAGCGACGTGATTCTGGGAAATGCCACAGGCGGCGGTGGAAACGTGGCCCGGCTCGCGGCATTGAGCGCGGGCCTGCCGCACCACGTCCCCGGCCTGACGGTGGACAGGCAGTGTGGTTCCGGGCTTGAGGCAATAGTTTTGGCCTGCCGGCTGGTTCAGGCAGGAGCCGGCGAGCTTTATGTGGCAGGGGGAGTGGAGAGCATCAGCACAGCCCCGGCGCGCGCGCATCGCAGCCCCGACGGCACCTTGGAGTTCTATCGGCGCGCGCAGTTTTCACCGTTTGACGTTGGCGATCCAGATGCCGGTGTTGCGGCGGAGACAGTGGCCACGCACTACGCCATCAGCCGCGACCGCCAGGATGCGTATGCCGTGGAAAGCCACCGGCGTGCGGTTGCTGCCAGCCAGCGTGGACTTTTCGCGCAAGAACTTGTGCCGTTTGAGTCGCTGGCACTTGATCAGGGCCCCCGCCGGACCTTGAACGCTGCGCTGATGGCCAGATTTCCGCCCGTGTTTGTGCCCGGCGGAACAGTGACAGCCGGAAATTCTTGCCCTGACAGTGACGGTGCGGCTGTGGTGCTGGTGACGTCACTGGCTAAAGCCCGCAGCATGGGAGCGGGTGGACTGGTGTTCCGCGACAGCGCAGTGATGGGCAACGACCCCACGCTGCTGGGCGTGGGGGCAGCCCACTCGACCAGGGAACTCATGGCGCGCACGGGCCTGAGCCCCGCAGCCCTGGGTAAGAGTTTGATCGAGTTCAACGAGGCGTTCGCCGCGCAAGTCCTGGCGGTTGCCGACCTTTTGGACCTTGATGCGCAACTGTTCAATCACGACGGCGGGGCGCTGGCTTTGGGGCATCCGTACGGGGCGTCCGGGGCCGTGTCGGTGACGCGGCTGCTGGCCCAGGCGAGCCGGCGCGACGAGCCCGGTCTGAACGCCGTGGCCATGATCAGCATGGCCGGCGGGATGGGGATTTCGGCGCAGTTCCAGTGGGCAAGACTTTAAACTCATGCTCGGGCTGGACGACGCAGGACGTCGCCGTTCTGCGCCGAACGGCCACCGACGCCCACCACCTCAGGGCCGGGAGTCGTGCTCGGGATCACCCAAACCGCGGGCGGCCAGGGCTTCTCCCGTGGCACGGGCATAGCCGACTGTGGCAATGACCACAGGCAGCGAGCGGGCCAGGAGGTTGCGTTCCAAACCACGGGCCCGGGCGGCGTCACGGACATCGGCGAAGGCGCCGATGACAAACGGGATGCTGCGCAGCATCAGCGCCACTGTGAGGGAGAACCGTTCCGGATCGGCACCAAAGCGCTCCAGCGGCTTGACGACGGCGGCCAGCCCATCGAGGAGTTCATCCACAGGGGTGGTGGCCGTGAGCACATTTGAGGCCAGAACTGTCGCCACGATGGCGGCAACGACCTGCCACGCCACGAACGGCCCGTTCTGCCACCACTGATAGCCGGCAATGAGGATCAGGAAGATCAGCATGAGCCGAATGGCGCGCCACATCCGGTGCCAGGCCAGTCCGGCAACGAAGTGGGCCACAGCCACCGCCAGCAGTGTCAGCGTCGTCACCACAACGCTAAACCGGGTTGAGACGATGGGAGAACCCAAACACAGGACGGCAACACTAAACAGCAGGACAGCTTTTGCCCCCAGCGGCATGCGGTGCAGCGCGGACGCGCCCGGAACGTAGCCCGCCACCAGGTGTGCCTGCCCGCGCACTAGTTCGCCAGCTCCCGGTAGGCGGCAATGGCGTGGTGGGGGTCGCCGTCGAACACGACAGCGCCCCGGTCCATGACCAGGACGCGTTCAAAAGTTGCTGCCAGCGACAGGTCGTGGGTGGAGAGAATGATCTGTTGGGGCAGGCTCTCCAGGCGTTCCATCAGCAGTCGGGTGTTGCGCAAGTCCAGGAGGGTGGAGGGCTCATCCAACACCAGGATTTCCGGGGCCACCGCCAGCACCGTGGCTAGCGCCGTGAGTTGCCGTTCGCCCCCGGAGAGCTCATAAATGCTGCTCTGGGACAGGTGTTCCAAGCCGTACTCCCGCAGGATGGCCAGCGCCTTCTCCTTGCGTTCGCCCTTGCTCAGCTTCTGCCGCCGCAGGGACAACTCAATGTCCTCGGCCGGAGTGGGCATCACCAATTGTGAGAGCGGGTCGGTGAAGACAAAACCAACGCTGCGCCGGACGGCGGCAGCCTGGCTGCGTGTGCTGCGCCCGTTGACCTCCACCGTTCCCGTGGTGGGCAGGACCAGGCCATTGAGCAGGCGCAAGAACGTTGATTTTCCGGAACCGTTGGCCCCGATCACAGCGATGCGCTGTTGCGTCAGTGTCACGGAAAGCGGCGCCAGAATGGTCTTGGACTCTTTGTTGCGCGGATCAATGGGGGGAATGCTGACGCTGGCTTGTGCCAGGACAACCCTGCACTTTAAGGTGGCGCTCACGTGCGGCGGCGCACCAGGAGATCCGGGAATGCCCTGTGCAGGCTCAATGCAATCAGCACGGCCAGGACGTTCTTGACGATGTCGCCGGGCAGGTAGATCGCGTCGGCCAGAATGGCTGTGGACAAGCTCATGCCCTTGATGACAAAGCCCACAATTCCGCTGGCGTGAATGACCACTGTGCCAGCCATGGCTGCGCCAAAAAGGGCGGCCGTACGCCAGCGGCTGCGGACAGCCCAGGCAGCCAGCAGGCCCACCACGGCAACCCCGAAAATGAAGCCGATGATGTATCCGGCGGAGGGGCTGGCCAACACGGCCGGACCCGCCCGGAAGCCGCTGAAGATCGGCAGGCCGATCAGGCCCAACAGGATGTACAGGCCCACGGCAGCTGTGCCACGGCCGAAACCAAGGACAAGTCCGCACAAGCTGACAACAAGAGTTTGCAAGGTAATGGCCACACCCAAGGGGCCCACATGCACCCCGGGTACTGCAATGGAGGCAGCCAACAAAGCAGCAAAAACGGCTATGAGTGACAGGTCCATCGCACCCCAGCGCTTCCTGCGCGAGTATAGACCATCCCGGCTCGGCGATCCGCCGGAGTGCGGCCCGGATGTACTCAACGTCTCATCCACGGACTGTGAAGAAGTCATTATTGCTACTTTCAGTAAATTTCTCAGGGCGTAGGACATCGCGGCCCAGGAACCTCGTTAGACTGGATAGGTTGTGCAACGCTGGTCCCGCCCGCAAGGGCCAAGGATTCGTTTCGCGGCACATACCCGCTTACGTGAAAGGTTACTACGTTGATATCGGTCCAAGACCTTGAGTTACGTGCTGGAGCGCGCCTGCTCATGGACGAAGTATCATTCCGCATCGACAACGGTGACAAAATTGGACTTGTGGGTCGCAACGGCGCCGGCAAGACCACACTGACGCGTGTTTTGGCCGGTGAAGGATTGCCCGCAGGCGGCAAGGTCACTCGCACAGGCGAGATTGGCTACCTGCCCCAGGACCCGCGCACCCCTGACATGGAGCAGCTGGCCAAGGACCGCATTCTTGCCGCACGCGACATGGACAAGGTCATCACCAAGCTGCGCAAGGCCGAAAATGACATGGCCAGCGACGACGACGCCATCCGCGACAAGGCGATGCGCCGCTACGACCGTCTGGAGGCTGAATTCCTGGCAGCCGGCGGTTATGCCGCTGAAGCCGAAGCGGCCGCCATTTCCTCAAATCTGGCCCTGCCCGAGCGCATCCTGAACCAGCCGTTGAAAACCCTTTCCGGCGGTCAGCGCCGACGTGTGGAGCTGGCCCGGATCTTGTTCTCTGGAGCGCAGACAATGCTCCTGGATGAACCCACCAACCACTTGGACGCCGACTCCATCGCCTGGCTGCGCGACTTCTTGAAGAGCCACAACGGCGGCTTGATTGTGATCAGTCACGACACCGAACTGCTCGAAGCCACGGTGAACAAGGTCTACCACCTGGACGCCAACCGCGCCACGATTGACCAGTACAACCTCGGCTGGAAGAAGTACCTGGCCCAGCGTGAAACCGATGAGCGGGCTCGACGCCGTGAACGTGCCAACGCCGAAAAGAAGGCCGGCGTCCTGATGGAGCAGGCCAACAAGATGCGCGCCAAGGCCACCAAGGCAGTGGCCGCCCAGAACATGGCCAAGCGGGCCGAAAGGCTGCTGGCAGGTCTGGAAGAAGTGCGGGCCAGCGACAAGGTTGCAGCGTTGCGCTTCCCGGATCCTTCACCCTGCGGCAAGACGCCTTTGACGGCGGAAGGCCTGAGCAAGTCCTATGGATCGTTGGAGATCTTCACCGACGTCAGCCTCGCCATTGACCGCGGTTCCAAGGTGGTCATCCTGGGCCTCAACGGTGCCGGCAAGACCACCTTGCTGCGCATGCTTGCAGGGGTTGCGAAGCCTGACACGGGTGAAGTCGTCGCCGGTCACGGTCTCAAGGTGGGCTACTACGCCCAGGAGCACGACACCCTTGATGTGAGCCGGACAGTGCTGGAGAACATGCGCTCGGCAGCCGGCGGCATGAACGACGCCGAGGTGCGCGGCATTCTCGGTTCATTCCTGTTCTCCGGTGACGACGTCAACAAGCCGGCCGGGGTTCTCTCCGGTGGCGAGAAGACCCGTCTTGCCCTGGCAACCATTGTGGCCTCCAGCGCCAACGTACTATTGCTCGATGAGCCCACTAACAACCTTGACCCGGCCAGCCGCGCGGAAATCCTTGGGGCCCTGAAGAACTACACGGGCGCCGTTGTTCTGGTCAGCCACGATGAGGGTGCAGTAGCGGCCCTGGATCCCGAGCGTGTGGTCCTGCTGCCCGACGGCGACGAAGACCTGTGGAACCCGGACTACCTGGACCTCATCACCCTGGCCTGACATCACCGGCGGACTTTTACTGCCGTGCGCTGAAATCAGCGCACGGCAGTTTCTGTTGCACCAGTTGTCTCCAAGAGTTGCTGGTAGCTCAGGGACAGCATGGCTTGGTGGCTTCCCGCCCCTGCCCACAGCACCGGATACTGCCTCAGTGAGGTGTCCAAAAAGGAACGGATCGGGGACGGGTGGCCCAACGGCGCCACGCCGCCCACGGGCTGTCCGGCGTGTTCGAGGACAAACTCGGGCGTGGCACGGCTGATCTTGGCTAAGCCGTGCTCACGAGCGAGCAACTTCACGTTCACCTTGGCGGCCCCGCTGGCAAGAATCAGCAGGGGAGCGCCGCCGCATTCAAAGATCAGGCTGTTGGCAATGGCCCCCACATCGCACCCCAGAACAGCGGCGGCTGTGGCGGCGGTGGCGACAGAATCCGGCACGATGATGACCGTGTCGGCTAGTCCTGCAGCAGCTAACGCGCCACGAACATTCTCAACAACCGGGTTACGGCGCTCTGCATTTGTCTGAGTACTCACGCCCAACAGTCTATGACAACTCTCACAGTGCCGAACGGTCCCGAGGGCTGGTTTAGAAGCCCTGAGTATCTAGCAGGGCGTCTTCGGCTTCTTCGGCTGTGGGGCGGGCGCCGGGCCTCTTATTCTTGGGAAGCCTCCGCGGGTGGAACGCGGACCCTCGCCCGTAGAGTTCCTCCACCGGAACACCAGACTCTTCCGCTTCAAGAGTGTCAAACTCGTCGTTGCGCCGTTGCATCCTGGCCGCGTAGCCAAAGCCAACAAAGGCCAGAACGCCGAAAGCTATCCACTGCAGGGCGTAGCTCAGATGCGAGCCCTCATCGATGGACGGGGCCGGAAACGCGACAGGATTGATGGCGGCCGCAGGTGTTTCACCGGCGAGCTGGCCGTAAGCGCCTGTCTTGATGGGGTAGCTGAGCTGGGCTGCGTAGTCGTTGAGTTCAATGGACGCCAGCTGCCCGGTGGGGGCGCCACGGTCAAGTTTGGGCTCAACAGGCTTTAGTCGTGCCACCACAGTGACAACTCCGCTTTCGGGTTGCGGCACCGAGTCGGGGTGGCCGGCTTCCTTGTACCCGATGGGCAGCCAGCCGCGGTCAATGATGACTGTGTCGCCGTTCTCAAGTTTCAAGGGAACCAGCACCTCATAGCCCGGTGCACCATTGAGCGGGCGGTTGCGCACCACGCGCTGGTCAGCTGTTTGATAGGTACCCGTCAGGCGGACCTGGGTCCACTCCCTGGCCGGATCCAGTGCGTCAAAGTTCCCGGCCACGGCCGCATACTCGCTCACATCGCCGGAATAGTTGTTCTGAATAGTGGTGATGTTTTCAACAACAGCATTGCGGCGGTTCATCTGCCAGTTCCCCAACGCGACGCACGCCACGGCAAATACTAGGGCCAAGGCGAAGTAGCCAACCCAGCGGCTGGAGAAAAGAAATCTATACGTCTTCATGAACTAGGCGGAATCCTTAGGGCTCATCGGCAGAGTTTCCTTCCACAGGGACCTGCTTTGGAGGTAATCTTCAAGCCAGGCCACATGGTCCTGGCAGGCTAACCAGATCTTACGGCGGTCAGCTGTGTGAATCTTGGGGTTGTTCCACAGCAGCTGCGTGGTTGCCAACTCACGGCAGCCCTTACGGGAACAAACAGGCACCTGAGGCGCTTCCGGAGCGGGCAGCAGATCAAAAATGTTCACGGCTTGTGCCCCTGCGCAAAGTCGGTGGTGGCGCCGGAGGTGGAGTTTTCAGTGCCGGTATGGCCCGTGGCAGCTCGTTCAGTGCCAGCGTCGTCATCGGGAACAATTTCCCCTGTCAGCACCTCGGTGGTGCCGTCCTGGGCTGCGGCGTCCGTGCCGGCGTCAACTGCATACAGCGGAGCCTCATCCAAGAGCTCCACAATGTCTTGGTGAGCAACGTCTGAGCCCCCGTTGGCAATCACCACAGCAACCCAGGGAAGAATCACGGCGCCGATGACAGGAACCAACTTGAACCAGCCGTCAAAGACAAAGATGGACGCCAAACACACCATGCGAATACCCATGGCGGTGGCGTACCTGACCATGCGCTGATGCATCTCGTCGCTATGGGCAGCAGCTGCATTGGTGATGGACGGGACGTCGGAGGCGGGCGCGCCATGACGGTACTTGCTTCGCCGGCCGGCACCGAACTTCGGCGTAGCTGATTGCTCTTTCATCACACTCCAAGGGACCCTCTCATTCTCTCACTGCAGCTGTGTACAACCAAAAGCAAACTGTGTGGTGCTGTGGCTTTCACCGTAGGATTCGTTAACAAAAGCAAATTTCAACCAGACAGCTGGGCGCCAAAAAACGGCGCCCGGTTGGCTGTTACCACAATGGAGGATTACATGAGTGCAGCGCAGAGCGCCGAGCGCCAGGGACGCAGTGTTTTGGTTACGGGCGGTAATCGCGGCATTGGATTGGCCATTGCCCAGGCATTTTTGGCCAACGGCGACAAAGTAGCCGTCACCTACAGGAGCCCTTCCGAGCTGCCCGAAGGCATCGTGGGGGTCCAGGCTGATGTGACAGATGCGGCGTCCATTGATGCGGCATTCACACAGGTCGAGGCGGCACACGGGCCTGTTGAAGTCCTCATCGCGAATGCGGGCATCACCAAGGACACCTTGCTTTTGCGCATGAGTGACGATGACTTTACCTCCGTCATTGACACGAACCTCACGGGTGCCTTCCGGGTCATCAAGCGGGCCTCCAAGGGCATGATCCGCTTGCGGAAGGGCCGGATCGTGCTCATTTCCTCGGTGGTGGGCTTGTACGGTTCGGCCGGACAAATCAACTATGCAGCGTCCAAGGCCGGATTGGTAGGCATTGCCCGCTCCTTGACCCGTGAGCTGGGCTCACGGGGCATCACAGCCAACGTGGTGGCTCCGGGCTTCATCAGCACCGATATGACTGCGGCCTTGCCCGAGGACACCCAAAAGCAGTACCTCGCCAGCATCCCTGCGCGCCGCTTTGCCTCCGCCGAAGAAGTTGCCAACGTGGTGCGGTGGGTGTCCAGCGACGAGGCGTCATACATCTCAGGGGCAGTGATCCCCGTGGACGGTGGCCTGGGAATGGGTCACTAGCGCCACGCCGGGTCGGGATGCCCCCGGCGTCGTACTCGGTAGTAGTCGGGAGCGCCGATAGGATCTTGCATGAGTCTTATGTGCGGGATTGCCCGTACAGTTCTTTGAATATCTATTTTTTAGACCTAAAGGAAGTATTTATGGGAAAGCTTGACGGAAAAACAGCTATTGTCACAGGATCCTCGCGCGGGGTTGGGGCGGATGTTGCCAAGTTCTTGGCGGCTGAAGGTGCAGCAGTTGTGGTGAACTACCGCCAGAAGGCCCCACGTGCGAACAAAGTTGTAGCCCAGATTGTTGAAGCCGGCGGCCGTGCAGTCGCCATTGGTGCCGACCTCACCACCCAGGAAGGCGTCCAGGCACTCGTGAGTGCCGCACTGGAGAACTTTGGCTCCCTAGACGTGGTGGTTCTGAACGCATCTGGTGGCATGGAAAGCGGCATGGCCGAAAACTACGCCCTCAAGCTCAACCGCGACGCCCAGGTCAACTTGCTCAATGCGGCAATGCCCGTCATGCGTGCAGGCTCCCGTGTGGTTTTTGTCACCAGCCACCAGGCGCACTTCATTGAAACAGTGCCCACCATGCCCGAGTACCTGCCCGTCGCCAAGAGCAAACGCGCCGGCGAGGACGCGCTGCGCGCCTTGATCCCGAACTTGGCCGCCGAGGACATCTCCTTGGTGGTGGTCTCCGCGGACATGATCGAAGGCACTGTGACAGCAACCTTGTTGGACCGGGCAAACCCGGGCGCCATTGAGGCCCGCCGCGCCGAGGCCGGCCGGCTCTACTCGGTGTCTGAATTTGCTGCTGAAATCGCCGCCCTGACCACAGCCGACGTCCCCACCGGGCACACCGAATACGTCGGTGGAGCGGATTCCTTCAAGTAAGGAACAGCCGTAGTTCAATGACGAACGTGGTGTAAAGGCAAAAGAATCAGGCCTGCTGAACTGCTCCAACGCAGTTCACCAGGCCTGATTTTTTGTTGCCCGAATACCCGCGCCTTAGATGTTGGCCAACGCCAACGCCACATCGAGGTTGGGAAGATTGATCTGCGCGTCAGCCGCCGCACGCACGGCCGGTTTGGCGTTAAAAGCAACGCCAAGGGCAGCCGCCGCCATCATGTCAAGGTCGTTGGCGCCGTCGCCAATGGCCATGGTTGCATCCTGCCCAATGCCGGCCTCCCCGCTCCAGGCGCGCAACTGCACGGCCTTGGTGGCGCGGTCCACCACGGCGCCAACGACCTTGCCTGTCAGGTGCCCGTCAACAATTTCCAGATCGTTCGCCAAAGTGTAGTCCAGGCCCAAACGCTGCGCCAGGGGGGTCAGGATTTGTGAGAACCCGCCGGAAACGGCTGCCACCACATGCCCGGCCGCCTTTGCTTGGGCCACGAGCCGTTCGGCACCCACTGAGAGCATGATCTTGGCCCCAACGTCCGCCAAAACGCTCTCCGGGAGCCCGGCCAGCGTGGCCACCCGGTGGTGCAGGCTTTCGGCGAAGTCTAACTCCCCGCGCATGGCCGCCTCCGTGACCTTCGTCACTTCTTCCTCGGTGCCGGCGTGGGCTGCCAGCAGCTCAATGACTTCTTGCTGAATGAGTGTCGAATCAACATCCAGGATGATGAACTTGCGGGCCGCGTTCCGCAATGAATTGGGCACCACGGCCGTGCTCACCTTGCCTGGGCCGGCCACTGAGAGAGCCGCGCGCAAGGCACTGAGGCGCTCACGCGCCGATTCGACGGCGTTTTCCTGCCCGCATGAGAGCTCGAAGCTGGTGGCCTCAAAGCCCGGGTGGCTCTCGCTGTGTTCAGAAACCACTGTGCAACCGTGGTCGGCCAGGATTGCGCGGACGCTAGCCAGGGCTTCGGGAGAGAGGATTTGACCATAGCTGACTGCGGTATAGGTGGAGGGCATGAATGCATTCTAGCGAAATAGCCTCACCACACGCACAAAAGTCTGGACGCGCTGGTTAACGTTGGCCGCCCTTAGTGTCATAGGCTCCTTGTCTATGAGTGAAGTTTTGGGTTTGGCCGGTGTCAGCGTGGTCCGCGGCACTAAAACACTGTTGGACGACGTCGACTGGCGTGTAGCTGAAGGCGAACGTTGGGTGATTCTTGGCCCCAATGGTGCTGGCAAGAGCACCTTGTTGCAGATTGCCGGCGCCCGCATGCACCCCACGCGCGGTGTGGCGGGGATTCTGGATGAGGTGTTGGGCGCCGTTGACGTCTTTGAGCTGCGTCCTCGCATTGGTTTGGCCTCCGCGAACCTGGCCAGCCAGATCCCTGAGCATGAAAAAGTGCTCAACGTTGTGGTGACAGCCTCCTACGGCGTCACCGGACGCTGGCGTGAAGCTTACGACCGCGACGACGAACGCCGCGCGTTTGGCTTGTTGGAGGAGTGGGGCGTTTCCACGTTCTTCAACCGGACGTTCGCCTCGCTGAGCGAGGGCGAACGTAAGCGCGTGCAGATCGCCCGCGCCCTGATGAGCGACCCCGAACTGCTGCTGCTCGATGAGCCAGGCGCTGGTTTGGACCTGGCCGGGCGCGAGGGCCTGGTCCGCCGCCTCAGCGAATTGGCTGCCGACCCGATGGCTCCGAGCACAGTTCTGGTGACACACCACTTGGAAGAAGTGCCCCCGGGTTTCACCCACGCACTATTGCTGCGCGACGGCGGCGTTGTGGCGTCAGGACCCATCACCGAGGTCCTGACGGAAGAAAACCTCAGCGTCACCTTCGGGCTGCCGCTGAGCGTGACAAGCAACGCCGGGCGGTACACCGCAACGGCACGCCACTAGTCCGGCGTCGTTCTTGGATAGGCAGTGGGGCCAGGCTAAATGAACGCGCTCGAATCATTCTTCGTCCTGATGGGCGGGCTGTGGGCTGGCACCATCAACACTGTTGTGGGTTCCGGGACCCTGGTCACCTTTCCCATTCTGATTGCCTTGGGAATCACCCCCATCATGGCTGTTGTCAGCAACGCCATGGGCTTGATCGCCGGGGGAGTGTCCGGGGTCTGGGGCTACCGCAGCGAGCTGCGGGGCATGCAACACAATCTGCGCCGGCTCCTGCCCGCTTCCTTGCTGGGTGGCGTCACCGGCGCGTATTTGTTGCTGCACCTCCCCGAACGGGTTTTCCTGGTGGTGGCCCCGGTGTTGATAGTTGTTGCCCTGTCGCTGGTGATTTTCCAGCCCCGTTTGCAGGCTGCCATCAAGGCCCGCCGCCAGAGTGCACCCGCGTCGCGTTCCCATGACGTGCTCATGGTGGTGCTGGTGTTCCTTGCGGGCGTGTACGGCGGCTACTTCGTGGCCGCCCAAGGGGTGCTGCTGGTGGCCATCCTTGGCATCTTCATGAGCGGCACCTTGCAAAACGCCAACGCCGTGAAGAACGTCCTGGCACTGGCGGTGAATTGCATAGCAGCCGTGTCCTATCTGCTCTTTGCCCCCGACAAGATCATTTGGGTTGTAGTTGGTCTCATTGCGGTCAGTTCGCTGGCTGGCGGGTTCCTTGGCGCGAAAATAGGTCGCCGGCTGCCACCGTTGGCACTTCGCGGCGTCATCGTGACGCTGGGTCTTGTGGCCCTGTACTTTATGGTGATGAAACTGGTAAACGCATGATCGTGCACATCGACGACGCCGCCGACCCGCGGGTTAGCGACTATTTGTCGTTGACTGATGTGCAATTGCGCAAGGTCAAGGAACCCGCTGAGGGCTTGTTCATCGCCGAAAGCCTGAAGGTGATTCGCCGCGCCTTGGCGGCAGGACACCAGCCCCGGTCGTTCTTTATGACCGAACGGTGGCTTCCCGATCTGGCCCCCGTGTTGGCCGACTACGAGCACATTCCCGTGTTTGTGGGTACGGCGCAAATATTGGAAGAGATTACCGGTTTCAATCTGCACCGCGGCGCCATGGCTGCCATGCACCGCCCGGAGCCCGCCAGCATCCCGGAGCTGTTGGCTGGGGCGCGCCGCGTGGCAGTGCTGGAGGATGTGGTTGACCACACCAATATTGGCGCCGTCTTCCGTTCGGCCGCGGCGTTGGGGGTCGACGCCGTGCTCGTCACCCCGCGGTGCGCCGATCCGCTCTACCGCCGCAGCATCCGGGTCAGCATGGGCACAGTTTTTCAGGTGCCGTGGGCCAGATTGCCACAATGGCCCGAGGGTATTACGTTGCTTCGGGAAGCTGGATTTACGACGGCGGCGCTTGCCTTGGCGGACGATTCGTTGACCATCCATGAACTCGCCGCCCGCAACGATGAAAAACTAGCTCTGATCCTGGGGACGGAGGGGGATGGACTCAGCGCCGCGACCCTGGCCCGGACCGAATTCACCGTCATGATCCCCATGTTTTCAGGTGTTGACTCACTCAATGTGGCAGCAGCGAGTGCCGTTGCCTTTTTCGCGACACAAGCTAGCCACGACTCTGCCTAGTAGTGTTAAGGCATGAAGATTGGTGAGAAGGTAGCGGATTTCGAATTGCCGGATCAACATGGGACACCGCGCAGGCTCTCTGAGCTTGTCGCGGACAGGTCCGTGGTGATCTTCTTTTACCCGGTGGCTGGCAGCGGCGGTTGCACCCAGGAAGCGTGCCGTTTCCGCGACCTGGAAACAGAATTCGCAGCCGCCGGCGCGTCGATTGTGGGTATCAGCACGGATTCGACGGCAAAACAGCTGGCCTTCGCCACGGCAAACGATTTCAGCTACCCTCTGCTCAGTGACAGAAGGGGTGAGGTGGCAGATCAGTTTGGTGTCCGGCGTCGTCTGCTGGCAAGAACCTTGCCCACCAAACGGGCCACGTTCATTGTAGACTCCGACATGATTTTGCGTTTCCAGGTGGCCAGTGAGACCAATATGGATGTCCATGCCAACCGCGCCCTGGAGGAGTTGGCTGTGCGGGCTTGGTGATTTGGGCCGGAACCGGTAAAGTGTCTAGCTGGTCCTTGTGACCATATCATTCATCAGTCTGGCAAAAACCAGACGATAACACTTTGAGGTTTATCGTGAAGTTGAACACCCACCCCAAGTACGAAGCAATCGTTTTCAACGACTTGGCTTCCGGCACCAAGTTCCTGACGCGCTCCACCGCGACGTCCAAGAAGACCATCGAATGGGAAGACGGCAACACGTACCCCATCATCGATGTTGAAATCTCTTCAGAGTCGCACCCGTTCTACACGGGCAAGCAGCGCATCATGGACAGCGCCGGCCGTGTTGAGCGCTTCAACGCTCGCTTCCAGGGCTTCGGCAAGAAGTAACACTTCTTACCCACAGCTTTTTCAACTGACCCGCAGTTATGGTCGAAAAAGCGCGTTTTACGCGCGATTTTCGACCATAACTGCGGGTCAGTTTTTTGGGTGCGGTTGCGGGACTTTGCACATCCAATCCACTACTGGAGATGATGGATGCATGGTTTCTCAACTTCACGGCGAATACAAGGTTCATGGCGGCAAACTAGTAGTCGTTGATTGCAGTGTGGTTGACGGACTGCTGCACGGCGTACGCGTTAGCGGGGACTTCTTTCTGGATCCCGACGAAGCACTTGATGACATCAATGCGGCGCTCACGGGGCTCTCCGCCGAACTACCGGCCGCGGCGCTCAGCGATGCCATTACGGCCGCCCTGCCGGCTGAGGCAGTGTTGTTTGGATTCTCCGCCGGGGCAGTCGCCGTGGCTGTGCGCAGGGCCCTGACCAAGGCCACCAGCTGGCTGGATCACGACTGGGACATCATTGCCCCCACAGTGTTGCCCACCGCCGTGAACGTTGCCCTGGATGAGGTCCTCACCGAAGCAGTAGGCGCTGGCCGGCGCAACCCCACCCTCCGTTTTTGGGACTGGGACGAGCCGTCGGTGGTCATTGGCAGTTTCCAGTCAGTGCGCAATGAACTGGACCCCGACGGCGTACAACGGCACGGCATCAAGGTGGTCCGGCGGATCAGCGGCGGCGGGGCCATGTTCATGGAAGCCGGGAACTGCATCACGTACTCGCTCTACCTGCCACAGAGCCTGGTGGACGGGCTCACCTTCGAAGACTCCTACAAGTTCTTGGACGACTGGGTACTGGAAGCCTTGAAAGCCACCGGCGTGCAAGCCTTCTATGTTCCGATCAATGACATAGCCACAGACCTTGGCAAGATTGGTGGCGCAGCACAAAAGCGGCTCAGCAACGGCGGCATGCTGCACCACGTCACGATGAGCTACGATATCGACGCGGATAAAATGGTCCAGGTACTGCGCATCGGCAAGGAAAAGCTCTCCGACAAGGGCACGCGCTCCGCCAAGAAGCGCGTGGACCCCCTGCGCCGGCAGAGCGGGATGAGCCGGCAAGAAATCCTCGAGGTCATGACGGGCGTTTTCACGCAGCGCTATGGCGCCCGGCCCTCAGTTCTGAGTGCTGAAGAACTTGCAGAGGCGCAGCGTCGGGTGGAGACCAAGTTCGGCACCGCCGAATGGCTGCAAAGGATCCCCTGAGGCCACGCGCGGCTAAACTGCTTGTGCCCGCAGCGCGCGCAGCAGCTGGTCACGTTGTTCCAGCACGATGCGGCGCAGCCCGGTGGGAGCGTCGGTGTGCTGTTCCAGCCACGCATCAGTGCGTACCACCACAGGATGGTCGACGGGCTGCGTACCGGCAGCTAGTTCCTGCCGTCCGGGGTAGAGCCCACGCACAATTCTTGCCGCAATTTCCAGGCTCCGCTCCGTCCAGACCCGTTCAATGGCAGCAAAATACGGTTCCACAAACGGCTGCAGCGAGGCAGTCGAGGACATGGTGAACCCGGCAATGGTGGCGCTGAGCAACTCGTTGCTGAGTTCTGTTCCCTCAACAACCTGACGCCACAGGCGGTCCTTGTGTTCGGGATCGGGGAATGCGGCCTCGGCGGTGCAATGGGCTGCCCGGAACTCGGCAGTGGTGTTGGTGGCCAGTTCCGCATCGATTTCCGCCAGGCTCGCGGCTCCTCGGGCAGCCAAAGACTGCCACAGCTGCCAGCGCAGATTGCCATCCATGCTCAAGCCGGCCGGGACCTTCACGCCGTTCAACAAATCTCTAAGGTGCGCCACAACGGCGTCACTGCCGCGTCCCACAACACCCAGTGCCCGCGCCCAGACCAGCTGCTCATCACTGCCGGGACGTGCAGCGTCAAGGTGATCCGAAACGCCAGCCACCAAGAGTTCCATGGCGCCTGCATGACGTTCCGGGGACGTGTAGTGAGCCAGGGCGTGGCAAGCATTGTCCACCAGGGTCTGCAAAATGCTGATGTCCGATTCATGGCCGCTTTGCTCAACCGCTGCCCGAATATAGCTGGTGGCCGGAAGGAGAGCGTCACGAGTCGTATTCCACAGCGCAGACCACACCAGGCTGCGGGCCAGCGGATCGCTGACCGACCCGGCGGAGGCCAGTGCGGTGGTGAGGGATCCGGCGTCGAACCTGACCTTGGCGTAGCTGAGGTCTTGGTCATTGAGCAAGATCAGGGCCGGGGCGGGCAGCCCGACGGCGGCACCGACCTCCGTCACCTCGCCCACCACATCGAGGGTAAACGAATGCCCGCGGGCCAAGGTCCCGCCGTCATCGTAGAAGAAGCCGACGGCCAGCCTGTGTGGACGCAGGACACTGTGCCCGGTCACTGGGTCCACGGCCTGCTGCGCAATGGTGAAGGAGGTGACCTTGCCCTGGTCGGTCGCCACGAGTGGCGTCAGCGTCGACATGCCGGAGGTTTGCAGCCACTGCCCGGCCCAGGAGCTCAGATCCCGGCCCGAGGCAGCGCTCAGGGGCCGCAGCAGATCCTGCAGCGAGGTGTTGGAGTACGCATGGGTGAGGAAGTACTCGCGTGCGCCGGCGATGAACGCGTCCTGACCAACATAGGCCACCAGTTGCTTCAGGACAGATGCGCCCTTGGCGTAGGTGATGCCGTCAAAGTTTGCCTTGGCAGCTTCCACATCGGGGATGTCCGCCGCTATGGGGTGAGTGGTGGGGAGCTGGTCCTGCGCATAGGCCCACGACTTCCGACGGCTGGCGAACAGGATCCACGACTTCGGCCCCCACGCTGTGGCGTCGGCGACGGCCAAGTGGCCCATGAAGTCAGCCAAGGATTCCTTCAGCCACAGATCATCCCACCAGCTCATGGTGACAAGATCCCCAAACCACATATGCGCCATCTCGTGCATGATGGTGTTGGCCCGCTGTTGATAGGCGGTGTCCGTGGCGCGGGATGAGTGCAGATACGTTTCGGTGAACGTCACCAGGCCAGGATTCTCCATGGCGCCAAGATTGTATTCCGGCACGAAGGCCTGATCGTACTTGCCGAAGGGGTAGGGGTAGTCAAAGAGTTCGTTGAAGTACTTCAGCCCCGCCTTGGTGACCAAAAAAATCTCTGCTGCATCAAAGTGTGGGGCAAGGGAGGCCCGGCAATATGCTGCCAGCGGGATGTCCAATTGCTGCCCCGCATGGGTGCTCTCCGGCCCGAAAACCATCGAGAAGTGATCCTCCGCCTTGAAATACGGACCCGCCAGCACAGTGGTGATGTAGGTGGAGATGGGCACCGTTGGCGCAAAGTCCCAGCGGCTGGTGAGCGTGGCACCTGCACTGTTGACGCCCAGCTGCTCCTGGTTCACAACGCTCTGGTTGGAGGCCACCTGCCACGCCGTGGGTGCAACAACGTGAAACGTGAAGGGCGCTTTTAGATCTGGTTGCTCAAAGTTGGCAAAGACCCTGCGGGCGTCGGCCGGTTCAAACTGCGTGTACGTATAAACCTGCCCGTCGGCTGGATCGACAAAACGGTGCAGCCCCTCCCCGCTCGTGGAGTACGCTGCCACCGCGTCGACGGTGACTTCATTTTCGGGAGCCAAGCGCGGCAGCTGAATCCGGGCGCCGTCAACGACTTCCTCAAGGTCTAAACTCTCGCCATTGAGGGTCACAGACTTCACCTCCAGACCCAGGAAGTCCAGGAAGGTGCCGTTGGGGCCGCTGGCTGCAAAGGTGATAGTGCTGCGGGTGGGGAACCCCCGCACGCTCAGGTCTTGCACCTGGCTCAGGTCAAGGTGCACATCGTAGCGATGGACGTTTAGCTGTGACTTACGGGCGGCCGCTTCGCTGCGTCCTAAATTGGAGTTCAACACCTTGCCATTCAATCATGCGATCGCCGTCACGGTGCCCTCAGCAGGGTGCTGTTCTCAAACTGCCATGAGGTGAACGGCCCCAAACGCCAAGGTGCCAATGAGAACCCATGCGCACAAGGCCATGACGGTGGCACGCAGACCCGTGTCCAACAATTCACTCACCCGCACGCTGGAACCCAGGCCAAAGAGCGCCGCGCCAAGTGCTATGTCTTGGGCCAGGGCGCCGGCTTCGATCACCTCATGAGACAACCACCCGGTGGAGCGCAGCCCTGCCATGAGCAGGAAGCCGATGACAAAAAGCGGCACAATCGGCGGGAACCGCGGGGCCACCATCGCCTGCCCATTCTGAAGGCTCTGAGCCTGCTGGGCGGCCAAGGCGCGTGTGTGGCGTTTGCGTTCCAGCACGCCAGCCACCCCCACAATTGGCGCCAGCAGAATCACGCGCGTCAATTTGATGACGACGGCAGCGCTCAGGGCAACGGCGCCGGCCGTCTGGGCTGTCGCCACAACCTGGCCGACGTCGTGAACACCCGCACCCACCCACTGGCCAAACTGCAAGGCATCGAGTCCCAGCGGGCCCATCAGCAGCGGCAAAACCCCGATGGCCAGCGTGCCGCACAGTGTCACAAGTGCCACGGGCAACACCGTGTCTTCGTGCCTGGTGCACTTGACCGCGGCCATGGCCCCAATGGCGGAGGCGCCACAGATGGAGAAGCCTGTGGCAATCAGCAGCGGCGCATCGCCGTCGAGCCTGAAGAGTTTCCCCAAGGCAAACGTGCCGGCAAAACTGAGCAGGACGACGCACGCCACCAGCAGGACACTGAACCAGCCAAGGTTCACAATGTCGCCGAGGCTGAGCTTGAGCCCCAGAAAGATGATGCCCACGCGCATGAGGTGTTTGCCCGCAAAATTCAGGCCCGCGCGCCACGGTCCTTGGCAAAGGCTTGATGTCCCCGGAATGTTGACTGCCGCAATTCCCAGGACGACGGCGATGGTCATGGCGGGCAGCATCGGCACAAAGGCGTGAACCAGCAAGGAGACGCCCACCGCTAAGAGGGCCACGGCCAACCCGGGGGAGAGCTTGCGGATGGCTGACAGCAAGCCACCTACGCCTGGGTCGTCGCCCTCTTCACGTGCGTTGTTGCTACCAGCGTCTTCGCCGCCATCTACCACGGACTCGGCTTGTAATCTTTGAGGAATACCCCGTACTGGTCCTCACCGGATTCGCCCATCACGATCGGATCGTAAACTCGGGCGGCGCCGTCCACCAAGTCCAGCGGCGCATGGAATCCTTCCTCGGCCAAGCGCACCTTGGTGAAGTGCGGGCGTTCGTCAGTGATCCAGCCAGTGTCCACAGCCGTCATTAGAATGCTGTCTGAATCCAACATTTCCTTGGCGCTGGTGCGGGTGAGCATGTTCAGGGCCGCCTTGGCCATGTTGGTGTGCGGATGCCCGGGGCCCTTGTACGCGCGGGAAAACTGGCCCTCCATGGCGGAGACGTTCACAATGTACTTGCGGTGGGCCGTGGAGGCCTTCATGGCCGGGCGAAGCCTCGAGACCAGCAAGAACGGCGCAGTTACGTTGCAGAGCTGCACCTCCAGCATTTCGAGGGGATCCACCTGATCGACCACCTGCGTCCAGCTGTTCATCGTGGCCACATCCGGGACTAGGCCGCCGGCGTCGATGGCGGTGCCTGCCGCAATGCGGTCCAACGACGCCGAACCCATGGACAGCGCCAGCGCAGCAATCTCGTCACCGGCAAGCTGCGGGTGCTCCATCATTTGGGTGGCCAACGCCAGCGGGTGCTTGTCATGGGCGTGGCCGAACGTGACCAGCTCAGGCATGGGGGTGTCGGTGGGTAGATCTTCAAGTTCGGCGTCCACCAACGGCTTGTACGCGTTCCCGGAGCGGCGCACAGTCTGGGCAGCATTGTTGATGATGATGTCCAGCGGACCTGCCTCGTTGAGGGAGTCTGTCAACGCCACCACTTGGGTGGGGTCGCGGAGGTCGATGCCCACAATGCGCAGACGGTGGATCCATTCGCCGCTGTCCTCCATCGCGGAGAATCGACGCGCGGCATCCTTGGGGAATCGAGTGGTGATGGTGGTGTGGGCGCCGTCGCGAAGCAGTCGCAACGCAATGTACATGCCGATCTTCGCCCGGCCACCTGTCAGCAGCGCGCTTTTGCCAGCCAAGTCTGTGCGGGCATCACGCTTTGAATGGTTGAAGGCCGCACATTCTGGACAGAGCTGGTGATAGAAAGCGTCAACCTGCGTGTAGGGCTGCTTGCAGATGTAGCAGGGGCGGGGACGCAAGAGCGTCCCCGCCGTATTGCCAGTGGTAGAAGCCTTGAGCTTGTTACCGCGAGTCTCATCATCTATGCGGTCTGGCGCCGCAGTGGCAGTCTTTGCAAGAACCGCCTTGTCGGCGTCGTTGACGGCGTCACGCTTTACCGTGCGACGGTACCGTTTGACTGCCTTGAACATCTTTCCGGTGGCTCGGCGAACCAAGACATAGTCGGGATGTTCTTCGTCATAGACGTGGATGTTCTCCAAAACTCTAAGACAATTCTGGATTTCTTCGGGTGTTAAGTCTGGGGCAGTCACCCCATAATTTTAGCCTCTTGTACCGAGGTCACCGACCCAATCGCATCGACCTGGTTTTTGACCACCAGATCCACGGTTTCCTGGGATACCAAGTCGTGACCCACAGCCAGT
Source organism: Arthrobacter sp. TMN-49 (assembly GCF_054511095.1). NCBI lineage: Bacteria > Bacillati > Actinomycetota > Actinomycetes > Micrococcales > Micrococcaceae > Arthrobacter > Arthrobacter sp. TMN-49. The sequence goes on from NZ_JBTNDH010000003.1 coordinate 103,892, forward strand.
GCAAGTGCTTCAGGTATTTCGGCTGCGGCAGCTAGGGCAAGAGCCCGTTCAGCCTCATCCGGTGCTGGCACCAGCTGGCCCTTGCTCAATACTGTGAGACCAGAATCGGTGATGACGAAGCCCCGTGCCTTGTCCAATTCGGGGTCCACGCCGATGGTAGCTCCGGCCGGGATCTTGACGTTCTTGTCAATGATGGCCCGGCGTACGACGGCGCCCGAACCCACAATGACTTTGTCCATCAACACTGAGTCTTGGACGCGGGCTCCAGGGCCAACAAAAACATCATTGGACAACACCGAGTTTTCTACCACGCCACCGGTGACCACGACGCCCGGAGCCACAATGGAATCCAAAGCGGTTCCTACCGAATTGCGCTCGCCCCGAACAAACTTGGCGGGCGGGGAAACGGTACTGCGTGTGTAGATTGGCCAGGCACGGTTGTACAAGTTGAAGATGGGCAGCGGGGAGATCAGGTCCATGTGTGCGTCATAGTAGGAGTCAATGGTTCCCACATCACGCCAGTAGTTCCTGTCCCGGTCCGTGGCATCTGGAATGTCATTGGTGGAGAAGTCATAAACAAAGGCTTCGTCACGGTCCACAAAGTAGGGGATGATATCCCCGCCCATGTCATTCTTGGTGTCCTTCTTGGCGGCATCCTGTTCCAGGGCCTCAATGAGGGCATCGGCGTCGAAAACGTAGTTGCCCATCGAGGCAAGGAACTGATCGGGCGTATCCGGAAGGCCCGGCGTGGACTCCGGCTTCTCCACAAAGGCGGAAATCTTGTGGGCACCGATGGCACCCGGGACTTCGGCATTGTCAATTTCAATGACGCCGAATTGATCGGCATACTCTAGGGGCTGGCGCACTGCGGCGACTGTGGCGCGGGCACCTGACTTAATATGGCTCTGAACCATCTGTTCAAAGTCCATGCGGTAAACGTGGTCTGCGCCCACCACAACAACAATGTCCGGTTCGGCGTCGCCGATGAGGTTCAAGGACTGGTAAATGGCGTTCGCACTGCCCAAGAACCAGCTCTTGCCGCGACGTTGCTGCGCTGGCACGGAGGCGACATAGTTGCCCAGTTGCGTCGCCATGCGCCAGGTTTCAGAAATATGACGATCCAAACTATGCGACTTGTACTGTGTCAATACAACAATCTTCAAATAGCCGGAATTTGCCAGGTTCGACAAGGCGAAATCAACCAAGCGAAAACCCGCAAAGGGTACGGCTGGCTTGGCGCGGTCGGCTGTCAAGGGCATCAACCTCTTCCCCTCACCGCCTGCCAAAACGATCGCAAGAACCTTCTTAACTGACATGATCCAACCTCCCACAGCATCAATGGTGCACTTAACTGCTCCCCATTAGGTTCACAACAACTTCACACTAGAACAATTTCGTCCGCACCGACTACCTTGAGTATGTGCGTATAGATATTGTGACAAAAGAGTTTCCGCCCGAAATATACGGAGGGGCTGGTGTGCACGTTGCCGAACTCAGCCGCGTTCTCGCAGAAAAGGTGGATCTTCGTGTTCATGCTTTTGGCAAAGAACGCGACGCTGACTTCCACGGTGCAACCGTTACCTCCTATTCAGACTTGCCAGAACTAGCCGGCGCCAACGCAACTATTCAGACTTTGGGCGTTGATTTGCAGGTAATTCCTGCAATCGCCGGTTCGGATCTGGTGCACTCGCATACCTGGTACGCCAACATGGCCGGTCACATTGCGGCCCTGCTGCACGGCATTCCGCACGTCCTGAGCGCCCACAGTTTGGAGCCGTTGCGGCCGTGGAAGGCCGAGCAGTTGGGTGGCGGTTACGCCGTTTCGTCGTGGGTCGAAAAGACGGCATATGAAGCGGCCGCGGCAATCATTGCCGTCTCCGAGGGTATGCGCCAGGACATCCTGCGCAGCTACCCCGAGGTGGACCCCGCCAAGGTGAAGGTCATTCACAATGGCATTGACGTGGCCACCTGGCAGCGTGATGAGAAGGACGACGTCGTCCGTTCCCTTGGCATTGATCCGAACCGCCCCAGCGTTGTCTGGGTTGGACGGGTTACTCGCCAGAAGGGAGTCCCGTACCTGTTGAAGGCTGCGGCCGCCTTGCCTCCGGACGTCCAGCTGGTGCTGTGCGCTGGCGCCGCGGATACGCCGGCACTTGGGGCCGAGGTCAACGCCCTTATTGAAGGCCTGAAGGCTCAACGTGATGGTGTCATCGTCATCGAGCGGATGTTGCCCCGCGCTGAGCTGGCTCAGGTCCTCAGTCATGCAACCGTCTTTGCCTGCCCCTCCATCTATGAGCCTCTGGGGATCGTGAATCTGGAAGCCATGGCGTGCGGTGCCGCTGTTGTTGCCAGCGCCACCGGTGGAATTCCCGAAGTTGTTGCCCACGGCGAGACCGGATTGCTGGTTCCGCTGGAGCAGGTCAGCGACGGGACAGGTACCCCGTTGGATGCTGAGAAGTTCATTGCTGACTTTGCGGCGGCCATGATTGAAGTGGTCAACGACCCCGCCCGAGCCCGTGCCATGGGGGAGAAGGGCCGCCAGCGCGCCCAGGATCATTTCTCCTGGGACTCGATTGTGGAACAAACGCTCGATGTCTACCGGAGCGTTCTTCCACAGAAGTAGCTCAACCGCTGACATCAGAGGTCCGTTTCTGTGTCTGTTCCTGTTTTTGTTTTGGTGAGGGCCCCGATCCATTGCTCGGGGCCTTCGCTGCGTCCGGGATCGGCGCATTCACCGTGTTCTCGCTACTATTCCGGCTGCTCGGGGCAGTCGCAGTTTGTGATTTCGGGCCATTCATGGACTGCGTGGGGATGAGCCCGTGATGGAAGTTGTTGCGGCGCGGGGTCTGGCTGGGGTCGATGAGATATGGCGCCGTGAAGTAGGGGGTACCGTTCTTGAGCGTCACTGTCCACGCGCTGCGGTGCAGGAGTGCATGATGGTAGCTGCAGAGCAAGGCCGCATTGTCGATGTTGGTTTCGCCCCCGTTTTGCCAGGGGATGATGTGGTGGGCTTCGGTCCAGTGGGCCGGGATGGTGCAGTCAGGGAACGAGCAGCCAAGGTCTCGTGCGAAGAGTATTTTCCGCTGGGCCGAGGTGAAGAGTCGTTGGGTGCGGCCTACGTTGAGGATGTTTTGTCCTTCGCCTAGGTAGAGGTGAGTGACGTCGGGATCGCAGAGTGATTGCTCGAACAGATGCAAGGGTACTGGGCCGCTGTAGGGCGTGAACGCAGTTCCGGTACCGTCACGACGGTTGATGTCTTCCTCGCTTGTTGTGATGATCAGTTGTGTCTTCAGCCCACCGTTAAGTGGCAGTTTCCCGCTCCGTGCGGCAAGTTTCACACAGTCAATGAGCCCATCGAGCAACTTCTGTGCGCGGGTGCGATGATCCTTGACCGCCGGGTCGGAGCTTTCCGGGTCAATGGGGTCCAGTCCTTCCAACTCCTCCCACGTGCCAGGGTGGGGAACTTGCACCCCGTCAACTATCCATGGGTCCTCCTCGTGGTCTACGTCGCCGAGTCCACCGCTTTCATAGCCGCTATCGTTCTCCGCGGATGGGTCCTGCCGGTCAGTTTCTGGAGCCGTTTCGTTTGACGGTGCTGTCGACTGTGAGCGTTCCGGTGGTTTCTGCTGCCCGGTGGACTCCTGTGGTTCATTCGGTACTCCGTGCTGCCCTGATGGTGATGGTGATGGTGATGTGGACGGTTGGGGTGCGGACTCAAAAAACGCCATAATCCCGCTCAACTGCTCATAAACAGCATCCTGCCCCGCATCGGGATCGTCTGCCTGCAGCGACTCGTGGTTCCGTTCATCGGTGGGATTGATGATCCCGTGCTTGTTCGGGTTGGTAGCGGTTCCTATGGCGGCCATGAGGTGCTCGTATTGCTCGATGCTCAAATGACCGTCGAAGTGAATCAGCCCACGACGTGGGCTACGGAAGAACAAACCTTGTTTTGAGATCAGGTCCCCTTCAGTGGGCTTTTGTCCGTCGGGATCCAGATGCGCCATGATGCGATTGCCAGCGTGCCGTAGAAAGTCGGGGTCCGCTTCGCGCCCTGTGGCGACCAGACTGCTTTGAACCTCAAGCGAACGCTCATCGGTGATCAGCCCCGCCTTCGCAAGGCCCTGGGCTTCTTCAACAAAATTCGCGATCATCAGTGCGTGGTCTGCGGAGAGCTCCGCCTTGAAAAACGCTTTGCCCACCACTGGCTGCAGCGCTGGGGTCACCACTCCGGTGAGGTTGTCCCGAAGCGGAAGGAGCGTTTCACTCAAACGGATCCTGCGACGAGCTTCAACTGCACTGACCCTCACCGACTGCACCAACAATGCCACGGGTGAATGAAAGCCGGACTGTGAGAATCGGTCAGCTGCAACCCGTTCTGCCAATTCTCCAGTGACCTGCACAGTTAACGCCTGCTGAAATCGACCCAGGCGCTCTAGATCCCGCGCCCACTGAACACATTCGGTGTCACTCAAAGACCCGACATTCAGGCCAAAAGGTGATGGCAAGTGGCGATCGCCTCCACGACCACCAGAAGTGGAAGTGTCGTCAGCGTCAGCGTCAGGGTCAGGGGCGCTGATGGTGGCTGCTTTGATGATGGCGCTGGCAAGGTTGAGGAGTTGGTGTATGTGTTCACCAACCCGAGGTTCTCTTGCTCCTGAGGCCGAATTACCCGGCACCCTTGCCGTTGTTTCCATACATATATTCTAATGCGAGGCACTGACATTCACCGCGACGGACCGCTTCTTGTGGGTAAGTACTGAGCTGGGTCTGCCTGTGCACTAACAAACGCTGCGATCTCCACCAGACGAGGCTGATTCCCTCGCGGGTGCAGTTCGTCAGCTGGATTGTGGATAACTTCTGGCACGTCCTCCTCGAGGCGTGTACCTTAGTACCAAGCCACCGGGCAGTGACGTCAACGGCTACGTTGCCTGCCTACTCAGCACTCACAGCAGGGGCCGGCGATGAAGGACAGCCACACAGCAGCTAAAAGATCAACGCTTTGCGCAGGGCATTTGGAATCCGAGAGTAACTCTCCTAGGCTCTATGCCCCGGCCAGCCAACGTGGCACGAACCGCTTTCGGCAGGCAGCCTTCTTCTCGCGCCGCAGCCTTGTTGGCATGCTTCTTAGTGGGCTATTGGTTCTTAGTGCGTGCAGCCCATCACCGCCTGGTACCAGTGCAACCACTCCGCCCGGAAGAACTAGCGGTGCTACTGAGACCTCGGCCATCACTCCCACTAGCACAACGCCTGCACCTAGTCCTGTTGCTGCCTACAAACCGGCCACAGCAAATGGCGCGGCCCAGAACGTGCCCGTGCCCGTGCTGCCGGCGAAAGCCAAAGAGTTCAGTAAAGAAGGCCTCATCGCCTTTGCCGAGTACTGGTACTCCACCCTCGGCTATGCCTTCGAAACGGGCGACCCCGCACCCATGATGGCCATTAGCGACCCCGGATGCCGCACATGTGAGGCAATGAAGAAGACAGTTGTGCCTTGGAATTCAGAGGGGCGGTGGATTGTTGGCGGACAGATGCACGTCCTATCAGCGGTCTCATCCTTCGAGATGGTTGACGATGGTACGTTCCAAGTCATTGCCATGGTTAGGCAACAGAATGTCATGTTCTACCGCGCTGATGAGTCACTGGCTGAAGACAAAGGTGTTAAGACTTCAGTTGCTGACATTTTGGTCGGACGGTATGAAGACGGTCGCTGGACAGCAGAAACTGTCGAACACGTTTCAGGCAGTGAACCATGAGACGGAGGCGCATTCGCGATTCCTGGTTCTTCCCGGTACTCATATCCTCCGTTCTAGTCCTTTCAGTTGGACATAACGCTTCCTACGCCGCAGAAGATGATCCGCCTACGGCTGAATGGCATGATTCGGGAATCGACACTGAAAAATGGACGCCAATCCCCGGTAGCGAAAACCAGTATGGCCAGGTGCCTTCCAGCGGTCCCAGTGATCCGTACATTTATGAAGCTCGAGTCGCCTGCACCTCGGGTGACAGCATCACATTTCCAGAGTGCGCGTTGGTCATGCCACTTTGCGCAGCGACGCCCGAAGGTACAGCCGTGTACTGGTACCACGCTCTCAAGGCGCTCAGTCCACCCGTTTGGAGCTTTAGCTCCGGCCCCGAGTGCGTCTATGGCGAGAAACCTCGCGACATCCTTGCCGAAATCGCGGCCCAAATTGCCCGCGAATTCCAGCGCACACCTGTCGCGGCCGCCACGATCGGCAGCCAACCAGGACCCCACACACTGCGGGGCAAGGAAACCAACGTCTATGCCGAAGCATCGACACAAACGTTCAACCTGACAATGCTCGGCCAGAAGGTCACCATCACCGCCACACCTGTGGCCTACACCTGGAACTACGGTGACGGAACCCTTTGGGGGCCCACGCCCCACCATGGTGCACGCCTGCATGAAGACAGAATCGGTGAACAAACCCAAACAAGTCATGTCTACACGGAGACCGGCCGGCTCAGCATCGCCGTCACCACCCACTTCGACGGCACCTACACTGTCAACGGTGGACCCAATCTGCCGATCCCGGGCCAAGGCAACATCCCGTCAGCACCCCTGGCCCTGACAGTCTGGCGCGCCGAAACCCACCTCTACGCAGATAATTGCTTTGAAAACCCCAACGGTGTCGGCTGTTAGGCACAGCCAAACTCCGACGGCGGCGCCCCAGAAAAGTGGGGCGCCGCCGTCGGGCTATGAAAGGAGCAGAAGACTAAGCCTTGGACGTCAGCTTTGCCTTCTGAAGGAGCACTTTCTCATCGATGGGACCCTCGGAGCCGGCCCGCAGCGTGCGGTAGTAGTCACGGGCCTCGTCCTGACGCTCACGTTCAATCCCCGTGGCAATCGTGGCGCGCAGGTGTTCGGGGCCGTAGCCAAAAGCATCCACCAAGTCCAGGGCGTGTGGACGCAGCTTGGCCAACACGCGGTTGATGTAGGGGGACAAGGTGCGGGCCCTTTGCATGGAGATGCGGCCGTTCATCAAGTACCAGTCCAGGTGCTTCTCGATCAATGAGAGACCGAACAAGTCACGCAGACGCGTCAAGACCTTCTTGGTTCCGGCATCAGAAGTACGGGCCAAGGCATTCGTGAACGCCTCCCACTGAAGCAGTTCAGCATGGGCGCGGGCGGCTTCAATGAGTTCGTTCTGGTGATCGTTGAAAACAGCTGCCCCCTGCTCCTTGGGCAGTTTTGCGGCTTCCTTCAGTGCTGCAGCAACATCGGCCACCATGGTCTGCACCCGATCGGCCAGCATCTGGCGCTGGGTGTCCTCATCCCTGAGTGCCTTGGCGGACTTTTGCGCGGAACCTGAATCGGCAACAAACTGGGCCACTTGGCGCAGGCCTGTTTTGTGCAGCGTCAGGTCAGCTGCCTGGCCGGCGACAAAGCGAGCCAGGATACCAAAGTCAAGGTTGCGGAACTCCTTGCTGTAGTCAGCGAGCAGACGCTTGGCCACCAGTTGCAGCAATACCGTGTTGTCGCCTTCGAAGGTCACATACACATCAAGATCCGCACGCAGCGAGGTGAAGCGGTTTTCCACCATGAACCCAGCGCCGCCGCAAGCCTCACGGCATTCCTGAAGCGTGTCAAGAACATGCCAGGTGCTCAGGGACTTCAATGCGGCCGCAAGAGTTTCCAAGTCTTGGCGGTCCTCGTCCGTGTCATGCTTTCCGGAGAACACGTCGTCGAACTTGAGGAGCAGTTCTTCGTGGGCAAACGCGGCTGCATAGGTGGTGGCCAGGAGCGGCAGCAGACGTCGCTGATGGCGCTGGTAGTCCAGCAGCACCACTTCCTCAGTATCCGAGGCCGCGTTGAATTGGCGGCGTTCGGTGGCGTACTGGATAGCAATTGCCAGTGCCACCTTGGAGGCCGCCACGGCCGCCCCGTTCAAGGAGACACGGCCCTGCACCAAGGTGCCCAGCATGGTGAAGAACCGGCGGCCCGGGCTGGCGATGGGAGAGCTGTAGGTCCCGTCGGCTGCCACGTCACCATAGCGGTTGAGTAGATTCGTGCGGGGAACGCGTACGTGATCGAAGGCCAAACGGCCGTTGTCGATCCCGTTCAAGCCACCCTTGATGTTGTCATCCAGGCCCTGAATTCCGGGCAGGAACTCCATCGTGGCGGGATTGCGCAGATCTACGTAGAACGCATGCACGCCATGGTTGACGCCCTTGGTGATCAGCTGCGCAAACACCACCGCGGCCACACCGTGAACTGCCGCATTGCCCAGGAATTCCTTCCAAGCAGCCCTGAAGGGGGTGTTGATGACAAACTCGTCGGTGGCGGCGTCAAAGGTGGCGGTGGTGGCAATCGAGGCAACATCGGAACCATGCCCAATTTCGGTCATGGCGAAGCTGCCCGGGATCTCCAGGTTCATGATGCCAGGCAGCCACTTGTTCTGGTGCTCTTCGTTGCCCAGGTGCATGACGGCCGAACCAAAAAGCCCCCACTGGACCCCGCCCTTGATTTGCAGGGACGGATCGGCGATGACCAGTTCCTCAAACCCGGCAACATTGCCACCATGGTCGTCGCTTCCGCCAAGGCGGGTGGGAAAGGCCCTGTGCACTCCGTCCTGCTCAACCAGGATCCCCAGCTGCTTGAAGACCCGTTCGCGGTGCTCGGTATGGCTCAGGCCTTCAACCTTGTGAAGGTCAGGATTTCCTGCCAGTTTGCGGGCGGCCAAACGAACCTGTGCCCACTGGCCAAGCAACACTTCGCCGAGCGCTGCCACGTCAACCACGGCGCCGTCGTCGTGAGTTGCCGAAGAAGCGGGTGTCATTACATCAATCATGATTTTCCTTCTGCTGCGGTTGCTGATTGTTGTGGCGCGGCGGGGGAGATGAGCTGTCCCACGCCGTCGAAAAGCCACGCTGAAATTTGTTCTGCCATGGCGTCGGCTACTGGCTTGCCTGGACCTTCCGGGGTCTGGAGCCACAATTCGCCGGCCGTGCGGACCAATCCGATGGCCGCTGTGGGCCAATAGCCCATCAGTGGCGAGGCCGGATCGCCCACCAACAGCTGCATCGGCTCGGTGATCATGGCTGTCACTGAGTCGAAGAAGCCGCTCAATTCCCCCGACGGCCGGGTGTCGCCGTCGGTGGGTAAGGTGGCGAAGAAGTAGACGTTGGGTGAAGTCTGGGCCATCTGCAGATAGGCGATGACCATGGCCGTCACTCCCTCTCGTGGCTCGCTTGCACCCTGCCGGGCCGCGGCGATCGTGTCCTGCATCTGCCGGATCACCACAGTCCCGACGGCGTGTCGCAGCCCCGACTTGTCGCCGAAGTACCTGTAAAAAACCGATTTTGAGGTGCCGGCGTTGGCGGCAATATCCTCCATCGAAGCATCGGCGCCAAGCTGGTGAATGGCCCGGCGTGCGGCCTTAATCAACGTACGACGCCGTTCCTCACGGTGGGCATCCCACCTCGCCGAACGCCCATCAACGGTTGCGACGCTGAGGGCTTCCGTGTCGTCGGATGCGGCGCCGGTGCGGCCGGACGCTGATGAGGGCGCCAGCGCCCCAGACTCTCCTTGTAACGTGTTCACGATACTCAGCGTATCAGGTACGCTGAGTATCAGTAACGGACAGTGATCTACCAAGAGGGAGCTTCATGACTACTCCAACAGCAGCAGGCAGTGACAACGTGGGAACTAAAGCGGCAAACCCGGTGAAGGCAACCGCGGCCGGCACCGGCATTCGCAAGGCCGTGATTGTGGGCGGAAACCGTATCCCCTTTGCCCGCTCCGGCGGCGCTTACGCGCATTCCTCCAACCAGGACATGCTTACGGCTGCGTTGGATGGTTTGGTGGCCCGTTTCGGGTTGGCCGATGAAGAGATTGGTGAAGTTGCCGCCGGTGCGGTGCTGAAGCACTCCAGGGACTTCAACCTGACCCGCGAAGCCGTTCTAGGCTCGGCACTGGCCGCCACCACCCCCGCCTACGACCTTCAGCAGGCGTGCGCCACGGGCCTGGAAGCAGTCATTGGGCTGTCCAACAAGATTAAATTGGGCCAGATTGATTCGGCCATTGCTGGCGGCGTGGATTCGGCGTCGGACGCACCCATTGCCGTCAGTGAAGGCCTGCGCACCATCTTGCTGGACCTCAGCCGCGCCAAGTCCATGAGTGAGAAGCTCAAGATCGTCAGCCGTATTCGGCCCAAACACCTTTCCCCCGATGCCCCGTCAACAGGTGAGCCCCGCACGGGACTTTCCATGGGTGAGCACCAGGCGCTGACCACGGCACAGTGGAAAGTAGGCCGGGAGGCGCAGGACGAGCTGGCTCTTGCCAGCCACAAGAACCTTGCCGCCGCCTACGACAACCATTTTTTCGATGATCTGTTGACCCCGTTCCGTGGCCTGAGCCGGGATTCGAACCTGCGCGCAGATTCGTCCCTTGAAAAGCTCGCCAAACTCAAGCCCGTCTTTGGCAAGGCGTTGGGGGACGCGGCCACCATGACGGCAGGAAACTCCACCCCACTCACCGATGGCGCATCCACGGTGCTGCTGGCCTCGGAAGACTGGGCAGCCGCCCGCGACCTGCCGGTGCTGGCCGAAGTGGTGGACGGCGAAGCCGCTGCCGTTGACTTTGTCCACGGCAAGGACGGTCTCTTGATGGCTCCGGCGTTCGCCGTCCCGCGACTGCTGGCCCGCAACGGTCTGACGCTGGATGACATTGACTACTTTGAAATTCATGAGGCCTTCGCGGGAACAGTGCTGAGCACGCTGGCCGCCTGGGAAGATGCAGAATTTGGCACGACCCGCCTCGGCTTGGACGGCGCCTTCGGCTCCATTGACAGGACGAAGCTGAACGTGAATGGTTCCTCGCTGGCCGCGGGCCACCCCTTTGCTGCCACCGGCGGACGCTTGGTGGCCACCTTGGCCAAGATGCTTCATGAACGCGGAGACGTGGACGGACGCCCGGCACGCGGCTTGATCTCCGTGTGTGCCGCTGGTGGACAGGGCGTTGTGGCCATCCTGGAAGCGAGGTAGAGCGATGAGTTCTCACCACAAGACAGGCGGCGTGCGCGAAAGCGCTGACAAGTACACAGAATTCGTCAGCCGCGGCTTCGGCAAGGATCTGGCAAAGCGGCTGGGCCTGCCCCAGCCGGCCATCTTGCGCCGTTACAGTCCAGCGGCACCCCTGGTGGAGGGCCCCATTCTTGTTGTGGGAGCCGGAGCCGGGGCCGACGCAGTTGCAACAGTGCTGCTGGGCTGGCACCAGGACGTGCGCCGGCAAGCAACACCCAAGGAAAAGTTGGGCGCCATCGTTGTTGTTGTGGATGATGTGGAGCACCCCAATCAGCTCTCGGCACCCATGTTAGCCGTCGGCTCCGCGCTGCGGGATTTGCACAAGAATGCCCGCGTAGTCAGCATCTCCCGCCAAGCCGCTACAGACGATGAACCTAGCATTGCTGCCGCACGGACTGGGGTCGACGGAATCATCCGGTCAGTGGCCAAGGAGTTGCGGGCCGGCGCCACAGCAAATGGCATACTGCTGGCCCAGGGCATTGCCGCGGATTCGCCCAGTGCCATGGCCGCCTTGCGGTTTTTCCTGTCCGGGCGCTCCGCCTTTGTTGACGGCCAGTTCCTCACGGCGTCCACAGCAGGTTCCTCGCAGACACCCGACTGGGAAGCGCCGCTGAAGGGCAGCGTGGCAGTTGTGACGGGGGCTGCCCGGGGGATTGGTGCAGCCATCGCCCGCACCTTGGCCCGCGACGGCGCCACAGTCATAGCAGTGGACGTGCCGGCGGCAGGGGACCACCTGGCAGCCGTGGCCAACCAAATCCATGGCACCGCCTTGCAACTGGACATCACCCATCCGCTGGCCGGGGAACGAATCCTCGAACACGCAGTCCAGCGCTACGGCCGCCTAGATATTGTTGTCCACAACGCTGGCATCACCCGCGATAAGTTGCTGGCCAACATGGATGCAGCTCGCTGGGACTCCGTGATTGCCGTCAACATCGACTCTCAATTGCGCATGAACAAAGCCTTCCTGGCCAGCGAGCACTTCACCCAGAACCCGCGCATTGTCAGCGTGGCCTCCACCAGCGGCATCGCAGGCAACCGGGGCCAGAGCAACTATGCCGCTTCCAAGGCAGGTGTCATGGGCATGGTCCGTGCCACGGCGCCGTTGTTGGTGGCGCGCGGTGGCACGGTGAATGCTGTGGCGCCTGGTTTCATTGAAACTGATATGACGGCGAAGATCCCCTTTGCCACCCGCGAAGTGGCCAGACGTCTGAACAGCCTGCAGCAGGGCGGCAAACCCAGCGACGTGGCGGAGACTATCGCGTTCTTCGCATCCCCGCAGGCGGCGGGGGTGACAGCAAACATTTTGCGTGTCTGCGGACAGAATCTGGTGGGGCAATGACAGCAGACACGGTTTTGACCGAGATGCCCTCGCTGTCCAAGCTCTATGTCAACGCCGCCGCCACGGCGGCCAAGGCACGCCTGATCCGCCCCGCCCTGGTCACCAGTTTGCCGGCACGCGCCGTGGAGGTTCGCGGTGTGCACGCCGACCTGGCCAAGTTGACCGAGTTCGCCCACCTGATGGGTGAACCTGCGCGAGACATCCTGCCCTCGGGCTATCTGCACGCGCTCGTGTTCCCCGCGGCCATGAGCGTCATGGTTCAGGAGGACTTCCCGCTACCTTTGCTGGGCATGATTCACCTGCGCAACCAGGTGCAACATTTTGCGCCCGTGCTGTTCACTGACGAGCTTTCGGTCCGGGCCTGGGCGCGGGATCTGAGCGGGCACAGGGTTGGTACGCAGGTGCAAATTGTTGCCGAGGTTCATAGTGGCGACGGCACAGCGTTGCTGTGGCGCGGCGTTTCCACGTATCTGGCCAAGGGTGTGTTCCTGCCCGGGTTGGACAAACCATCGCCCGCCGAACCTCGGGTGGAATTCGTCCCGCCGGTACCCACCGCGCAGTGGCAGCTCGGGGTAGACACGGGCCGCGCCTACGCTGCCGTGTCGGGCGACTTCAACCCGATTCATCTGAGCGTGCTCAGCGCCAAGGCATTGGGGTTGCGCCGCTCCATCGCCCACGGCATGTACGCTGCGGCACGTGTTTTGGCCACCGTGCCGCAAGCCAAGCCGAATGCCTTCAGCTGGGACATCTCCTTTGATTCGCCAGTGTTCTTGCCGGCGACGGTTTCCCTTGAGGTGCTGGATCACAGGACGGACGACGGCGTGTGGCTGAGTTCGGAGTTCACCGCATGGAACGCGCGCAGTGCCAGAAAGTACTTTAGCGGCACGGTCTCCGCAGGCTGCGTCTAAACCCCCTCGCAACTGGCCCGCAGAAAACGCCGAAAAAGTGTCCAAAATGGACATTTTTCGGCGTTTTCTGCGGGCTAGTTGCTCATTGATTCTTCGTAGGGGTAACTCTCCATCAGGGACTGGACCCGCCCCACTGCGCCGGCATCCAGGCCACCGGGCAGGACGCTTTGCCACGCCTCCACGGCAACATCACCAAAGTTGTGTCCGTGGCTGTGCGGAACGGATTCGCCCATGAACATGTCAAAGGCCACCTGTAGATACGTCAGCAGCGGGATCCACCGCATGGAGTCGCTCACGTCCGGTGCCCGACCGCCAGCCTGGGCGCTGCCACCCAACCATTGCGGCTGCTCCCAGATCAGGCGTGGTGTCAGCCAGGTGACGGCATCGGTGCCATGTTGCAAATACGCTATGCGGGCAGATTCCCACGGCCCCGGAAGTCTGGCGAAATCACCACTGTTGGACAGCCAGCGCACGTGCCGGCCGCCGTCGAACGTGGGCTGCCAGAGCGGGGAACCGGCGTCGCGCTGGCTCTGCAGAGTTCCCCACGGCTGGGAATTATTGGGAGTCCCGGAGAAGACCGCCCCGTCCACATTGCTGGTGAGATCGGCGACGTCGGTAAAGGCCGCCTGCATGCCCGAGGCGCCCAGACTCAGTCCATAGACCAATAGTTTGGGGCGCTCCGCTGCCGGCATCGACTCCCATTCGCTTCTGACTGCTTGGTTGAGCGCTTGTCCGGACTGGCGCGGGAGGTCTTGGTGAAAGAGGAACGACACCCAGCTGGGCTGGTAGGAATACTGCATGGAAACAATGGCTGTGTCGCCGCTGTGTAGATACTCCAGGGAGTCCACCGCTTGGCGCTCCAACCAGCCAGATCCTGTGGGGGTGGCGATCATGAGCGCCCCGCGATGGAAACCGCCCGTGCGTTTGAGCTCCGCCACGGCAAGTTGGGCCCGGGCAGCCATGGAGTCTGCCTGTTCCGAGCCAACGTAAACGCTGACGGGTTGCTGGGCAGGCTGCTCAGTGACTTCTTCGATGGCGGCGGCCGCAGGTCCTCCGCCAACGAACGCTCGGCCCTGCATACCCAGCTTCTCCCAGTCCACGGCAGATTCCGGCCCGGCTGAACCCAACTCGGAGGACGGTTCGCTGATGCCTTGCGGAGTGGTGGCATTGCGGGCGGCATAGACGCTATCGGTGCCCAACAACGCAGCGCTGACAAGAATCGACAACGCCAGCACGGCAGTCACGGCCGCTGTCAATAAGCCACCAGCTGTGCGCACGCCTGATTTGAGGGTGGCATGTGAGGCCCACTTCCGTCCCAGTGACGCCATCTTCCGCAAACCCCTGTGGGCCGCAAAAACCACGCCAACCATGGCCCCGGCAACCGCGAAGAACGTGAGCAGATCCACGCCGTCAACGGGTGGCATCTCGACGTTAGTGCGAACCTCGTTTTGCCACCGCACTGTGAGAGCGCCGAGGACAGCAATATAGAGAGCCACCACCGCCACGACCGCCAACCATGCCCACGGCGGCAAGGTGAGCTTGCCGGGGAGCGTGAGGATCCGGCGTCGTACGAGTTGACCCACGACTGTCCTGAACAGCCATGCTGCGCCCAGGTAGCTCAGGGCGAACGTCAGTCCGACCAGGAATCCCTGGAACAGGGCGGGGCGGGGGACCAGAGACGGTGTGAGCGCCAACCCAGCGGCAGCCACGCCCGCAAGAAGTGCAAATAACCGGGTGGAGCGGCTGTTGCGCATGAAACGAACCCTCTGATAAGTGCCAAATAAGAGTATTATCCTATCCGGTTCAGCAGGCCACTTTTATCTGTTTGGACACGGACTTATAGGGGGATTGGTGCCGGACTAGCTGTAGCGTGGGGCCATGGAAATACTTCACTACGCAGCGTTTACAGATGATCCCGCAGGCGGGAACAAGGCGGGGGTGATTCTCGATGCCAGCACCCTGGACAGTGGTCAGATGCAGGAGATTGCCACCCGGCTTGGCTACTCCGAGAGTGCCTTCCTTACGCCACATGACGATGGCTCCTATTCCGTGCGTTACTTTGCGCCCGCAGCCGAAGTGCAGTTCTGCGGCCACGCCACCATCGCTGCGGCTGTGGCGCTGGCTCACACCATTGGTACAGGCCCGCTGGTGTTTCACTCCCCGGTGGGGGACATTCCGTTGGACACCTTTGACGTCGGCGGCGTTGTTCGGGCCACACTGACCAGCGTAGACACGGAGGTGAGGGAGCCTTCGGCAGACGTTTTGGGGCGCCTGTTGACGGCGCTGCGGGTTCGTGCCGACGATCTTGACCCCACGCTGCCGGTGCTGCTGTCCTTTGCCGGCAACTGGCATCCCATAGTTCCGGTGGCAACTCCGGAGATACTGGCGTCCCTTGATTACGATTATGACCAGCTTGCGGCGCTTATGGCCGAGCAGGGGTGGGGCGCAACGGTGAACGTCGTGTTCAGGATCACGGCGAATTCTTTTGAGTCGCGTAACCCCTTCCCGCCCGGAGGGGTCCGTGAAGACGCTGCGACAGGTTCGGCGGCCGCATCCTTGGGTGGGTACCTGCGGCACCTGAATGGAGTGGCGCTACCGGCCGAGATATCAGTACTCCAGGGTCACCACATGGGCAGTGCTTCGACGTTGGCTGTCAGCATTCCGGTAACGGGCGGCATCCGGGTGTCCGGAGCGGCCGTACGGTTGGAGCCCTAGCGGCACCTGCGGCGTGCAACGTCTAGGGGCTTAAACAAAGAACTCCCTGAGAACCTAGGTTCTCAGGGAGTCTGTCCGTGCGCGAGAAGGGACTTGAACCCTCACCCCGTTTCCAGGACCAGCACCTCAAGCTGGCGCGTCTGCCATTCCGCCACTCGCGCAGGTGATGTCAGGAGCGGTTCTTCCTTTCGGATGAATCGTTGTCTCCCTCAGCAGCGATGAAAACAATAGCATGACTTTTGTTGGAAACAACAATCGAGCCCCGCCGGTCCATTCTCCGGGCCGGGCAGGGGCTCATCTGGCCCAAACGGTAGGGTGAGTTGTACGACGTCGTACAAAGGAGTTTCCCTGTGAATACCATCAGGCCCGAGGATGAAGTTGCCGGCATCTGCGCCGATCTCATCCGCTTTGACACCAGTAATTTTGCCGACAATGAAGGGCCGGGGGAGCGGGCCATTGCTGAGCACACGGCAGCTTTGATAGCCGAGGTTGGCTTTGCTCCTGAGCTGTACGAGGCCTCACCGGGCCGCGCGAACGTGGTGACCCGCGTGGAAGGCAGCGATTCCTCCTTGCCGGCGCTGGTGGTGCACGGGCACTTGGACGTGGTTCCGGCCCAGGCTCACGATTGGAGTGTCGACCCCTTCGGTGGTGAAGAACGCGACGGACTTATTTGGGGCCGCGGCGCCGTGGACATGAAGGACATGGACGCCATGATCCTTTCGGTGATGCGTTCCATGGGCCGGGAAGGACGCAAGCCCAAGCGTGACATCATCTTTGCCTTCTTCGCCGATGAGGAAGCAGGCGGCGCCTACGGTGCGCGCTGGAGCGTGGACAACAGGCCCGAACTTTTCGAGGGCGCCACGGAGGCCATCTCCGAGGTGGGCGGCTTCTCAACGGACATCAACGGGAAACGCGCCTACCTGTTGCAGACGGCAGAGAAGGGCCTTGCCTGGCTGCGGCTCACAGCCCATGGCCGCGCCGGTCATGGCTCCCACATCAACACCGACAACGCTGTAACCCGACTAGCCCGGGCAGTTACTCGCATTGGCGATCACCAATGGCCCATTGAGTACACGGCCACCACCCGGGCCTTCCTGGAGGGCGTCTCGGAACTGACGGGTGTGGAGTTTGACGAGTCAAACCCGGAAACACTGTTGAGCCAGTTGGGCACTGTGTCCCGCTTTGTGGGTGCAACCTTGCAGAACACGTCCAATCCGACATTCCTCAAAAGCGGCTACAAGGCCAATGTGATTCCGGGTACGGCTGAGGCCATGATCGACATTCGCACCTTGCCCGGCCAGCACGAGCAGGTCCTGGCATTGGTGCGGGAATTGGCCGGAGATGGCATTGATATCTCCACTATTCACAATGATGTGTCCTTGGAAACCCCTTTCGCCGGCAATTTGGTGGATGCCATGATCGATTCCCTTCATTTTGAGGATCCGGGATCCACCGTGTTGCCTTACACGCTATCTGGCGGCACTGACAATAAGTCCCTGAACCGCTTGGGCATCACCGGCTACGGGTTCGCTCCGCTGCAGCTGCCCCCGGAACTGGACTTCACCGGCATGTTCCACGGTGTGGATGAGCGGGTACCGGTTGATTCGTTGAAGTTTGGCGTCCGCGTGCTGGACCGCCTGCTGAGCAACTACTAAGGGGCGTTCATGAGCATCGAGCTGCATGAGCTCTTGCCCGACGAACTCCTGGAACGGTTCCGCGAGCGTGCCAAAGGGTACGACGAACGGAACGAGTTCTTCCATGAGGACTTGGCCGAGCTGAAGTCGGCCGGATACCTGCGCATGTTTGCCGCAGTGGCCGACGGCGGCCTCGGCTTTGGGCTGGAAAAGGTTGCCTCCGCGCAGCGCCGGCTGGCAACGGCAGCCCCGGCAACGGCGTTGGCAATCAACATGCACCTGGTCTGGACGGGTGTTGCACACCTTTTGTCAGTGCGCGGGGATGATTCCTTGCACTACGTGCTGACGGAGGCGGTGGCGGGTGAGGTGTTTGCTTTCGGAAACTCAGAAGCCGGCAATGATCAAGTGCTCTTTGACTCCAACACAGTGGCACAGCCCCTAAGCGATGGCAGCTACTCCTTCACGGGCACCAAAATCTTCACATCCCTGTCCCCGGCCTGGACAAGACTGGGGATTTTTGGCAAGGATTCCACGGGGGAGGAGCCGGTGCTTGTGCACGGGTTCATCACCCGCGAAACTCCCGGTTACAGCATCAAGGATGACTGGAACACCTTGGGTATGCGGGCCAGCCAGTCAAACACAACAGTTTTGGAGGGGGCAGTTGCCCCGGCCGACCGCATCTTTAGGAAACTGCCCGTTGGCCCCAACGCCGATCCGCTGATTTTTGCTATCTTTGCGTGCTTCGAGACCTTGTTGGCGGCTGTCTATACCGGGCTGGGGGAGCGTGCCTTGCAGATTGGTGTGGCCACTGTCCACCGGCGCACATCCAAAAAGAACTGTGGCAAGAGCTACGCTCAGGATCCAGATATTCGTTGGCGGATTGCTGATGCTGCGCTGGCCATGGATGGGCTCTACCCTCAGCTGGAGTCCCTTGCAAGGGATGTGGACCAGTTGGCTGACCACGGCGGCATGTGGTTTCCGAAACTCGTGGGCTTGAAGATCCGGGCCACCGAAACCGCGCGCACCGTGGTGGATCTGATCATCCGCGTCAGTGGGGGTGGCAGTTACTTTGCCGGCAATGAGTTGGGGCGACTATATCGCGATGTTCTCGCTGGCATGTTCCACCCATCGGATGATGAATCAGCCCACGCCACCATCGCCAACGCCTGGTTGGGGCCCGTGGAACCCTAGCCGCCGGGGTGTGCGAGGCCAAACCAACTCGGTGGGTCACGGCTACGCGTGTGAACGGTGAAGCTGTGTGGCCTAGTAGATGGTCAAGGTCCGCTCCACGCGCAGCACCCAGCGGCGCATGACGTATTTTCGTTCTCCACCCATGTATAGGGTGCTTCGTTCAAGCTCCCATTTACCGTACTCTGCGTGTTCACGCAGGCGTTGATACGCAACAGGGACTGACTCGCCGGGGGACACCGTGAGGAGCAGATACTCGTATTGGCGCAGGGGTGTTCCGTGCCCTGTCAGCGCCGGTTGGAGCGTTTCCCTCATGGACTGTCCTTTCTGAGCGCAGCCTGCAAACTTCCCTGTTCCCTACAAAACCTACCCCGTGCCACGGTTGACGCCTACCGTCGAAGTCGAAAGGGACTTTCATGTTGGGGAACTCACTGGTACCGTCAATCGCATGAGCATTGATCCCCGCGCAGCCCTGAGCGCCTTGACCACAGCATTAGAAGAACACTTGGTGGCCGCGTCGGCCCGCCGTGGGGAAGAAGACCCCATTGTTGAGGCCACATTCCTAGGAATCATTGACGCCTTTGAGGCCTATGAAGAGGCCCTGTTCGATGCCTTTGACGAAGTGACGCCGTTGGTTATTTACGGTGAAGACGGTGAAGATGTTGAGGAGGACTCCGATGAGTCGGATGAATCTGACAACGATCTCGAACCGGCCTCAGATTAGATCTTTTGCACGACGTTTTGAGTCTTAAAGTATGAAAGCCCTCCTGGTGAGGGCTTTCATACTTTAACCGTCTTTGTCGCTAAGTAAACTTGCCCCTTCGGTAGGGAGCTACAGCTGCGAGACTTCGTTCAACACGCTGAGGATTGGTTCCGGCAATGGTGTGAGCGATGATTTGAGAATTTCCGTCAGCTGTTCAGGACTGCGCGGCCCGACGACTGCAGCGGAGACTCCGTGGTGGTCCAGGAGCCAGCTCAGGGCCACGTCCAGTGGCGGCCGGCCCAGACCCTTGGCGGCAGTGATCAAGGCCTCGGTGATATTGGCCGGACGGCCGTCGAGATACTTCTCCACGTAGCTACCCATGGTGGCACTGGCGCCGCGGGATTCACTGGGGATCTGCCCACGGTACTTACCCGTCAAAACACCGCGTCCCAAGGGAGCCCAACAGAGCAGGCCGGTGCCCACGTGTTCAGCGGCAGGGACTACATCATTCTCCACGGTGCGCGCCAGCAGGGAGTACTCCACCTGATTGGCAACAAGCGCCGTCTCGCTCAGTGTTGCCGCACGGGCCAACTGCCAGCCGTTGTAGTTGGAGACACCGGCATAGCGAACCCTGCCGCTGCTGACGGCGTACTCTAAGGCCGCCAGTGTCTCCTCCAACGGCACGTTGTCATCCCAAATATGTGCCAGCCACAGGTCCAGATGGTCGGTCCCCAGTCGTGCCAGCGAAGCATCTAGCCCGGCCAGCATGGCCCTGCGGGACGTGTCCACCATGCGCTTGCCATTGCGGTGGCTAATACCGGCCTTGGAGATCAGGACAACGTCACTGCGGGGGACAACGTCACCCAATAGTTCACCAAGGATTGCCTCGCTGCGGCCCTCCACGTAGCTAACGGCAGTGTCCAAAGTTGTACCTCCGGCGTCCACAAAGTCACGTAGCTGTGTCCGTGCGGCCTCGGCGTCAGTTTCTTTTCCCCAGGACATTGTCCCCAGAGTTAGCGCCGAGACGCGCAACCCGCTGGTACCCATGAATCGTTGTTCCATACCTGCAAGCTTACGGTGATCTGTGTCCCGATTATCGCGTCAGCGGCCACGATGGATCACTGTGAACTCGCTCATGCCCTAGGCTGAAACCCGTGAACTGGTTCGAAGCTGCCTTCCTAGGCCTAATACAAGGCTTGACTGAATTCCTTCCGATTTCGTCAAGCGCCCATCTTTTTGTTGTTGGCAAATTCCTGCCGTCGGGCGCCGATCCGGGCGCAGCCTTTACCGCCGTGAGCCAATTGGGGACAGAAACAGCTGTTCTTGTCTTCTTTTGGCGCGACATTGTGCGCATCATCAAGGCCTGGTTCGGGTCTTTGAAGGGCCGTGTGCCGCGCACCGACCCTGATGTCCGCATGGGGTGGCTCATCATCGTCGGCAGCCTGCCGATTGCTCTGTTGGGCGTTGTGTTCCAGCACCACATTGAATCCACGTTGCGCAACCTGTGGCTGGTCGCCACGACACTCATAGTATTTGGGCTTATCTTGGCCGTGGCTGATGCAGTGGCCAGCCAGCGCAGGGAACTGCGCGATCTCAGCGTCAAGCACGGCATCATTTTCGGGTTCGCCCAGGCGCTGGCTCTGATCCCCGGCGTGTCACGCTCGGGTGGCACCATTACTGCCGGCCTGTTCATGGGATACACCCGTGAGTCTGCTGCCCGGTACTCGTTCCTGCTGGCCATCCCTGCTGTCTTTGGCAGCGGCTTTTACGAGTTGTACAAGATCCTGGGCAAGCACGAAGGTGCCCAAGGACCCTTTGGCATTGGCGAAACGGTGTTGGCCACGCTCATAGCGTTTGTCGTGGGATATCTCATCATCGGTTGGTTCCTGAAGTTCATCTCCACTAAGAGCTTCCGTCCCTTCGTCTGGTACAGAATCGGCCTGGGCCTGCTGCTCTACGTACTGCTCGGGTTGAAGATCATCACGCCGTAACCCGGCCTCCCCAAAACACGCTCCGCGCATTTCGGGGCCCCGCGGCCGTTAGCGCCTCCCGGCCTCCCCAAAACACGCTCCGCGCATTTCGGGGCCCCGCGGCCGTTAGCGCCTCCCGGCCTCCCCAAAACACGCTCCGCGCATTTCGGGGCCCCGCGGCCGTTAGGCTTAGTTCTGTGAAAACTTGGAAGTCCCACGCCCTCCCGCAGTTGCCGGGCGTTATGCCCAGCATCCATCTGCATGAAACCAGCCAACAACGAGTCGTGGCCTTGCCCGACTCCGATCAGGCCAGCCTCTACGTCTGCGGCATTACGCCCTATGACGCCACCCACATGGGCCACGCCGCAACGTACGTCGCCTTTGACCTGCTCAACCGGGCCTGGCGCGACGCCGAGCGCACTGTCACCTATGTGCAAAACGTCACAGACATCGATGACCCCCTTCTGGAACGAGCCACCCGCGACGGCCAGGACTGGCGCGAACTGGCCGCCTCCCAGACAGCCCTCTTCCAGGCCGACATGGAGGCGCTGAATGTTCTGGCACCGGAACACTTCATTGGCGCGGTGGAGTCCATTGACTGGATTGTTCCGGAAGTTGCGAAACTCATCGAAGCCGGCCTGGCCTACCCGGTGGCCGGGGCCGATGGCGAGCCCGACGGCGATATCTACTTCTCCGCGGAGGCCGCCTCGTCTGTGGCTAGGAGTGGCAATCTCGACGCCCCCTGGTGGTTGGGTCAGATCTCCGGTCTAAGCCAAGAAGAGATGCTCCCGTTCTTTGCTGAACGCGGCGGCGACCCGGACAGGGCTGGGAAAAGGCACCCCCTGGACGCCTTGCTGTGGCGTGTGGCCCGTACAGGTGAACCCGCCTGGGATGGTGGCACACTCGGCGATGGCCGCCCGGGCTGGCACATTGAATGCACAGTCATTGCCCAACGCTTCTTGCCCAAACCGTTTACTGTTCAAGGTGGCGGAAGCGATCTGATCTTTCCGCATCACGAGATGGGTGCAGGCCACGCCTACGCGCTGAGCAACACGCCCATGGCCCAGCACTACGCCCACACAGGCATGGTGGGTCTCGACGGTGAGAAGATGAGCAAGTCACGCGGCAACTTGGTGATTGTCTCGGTTTTGCGTGCCGAAGGTGTTGACCCTGCCGCCATTCGCTTGGCCATCTTGGCACACCACTACCGCAGCGACTGGTTCTGGACACAGGAGTTGCTTGAGTCGGCACAGGATCGGTTGGCGCGCTGGCGGGCAGCATTGCCCATGGCGCCAGAAGGATCAGCCATGCAGCTGTTGGCGGAAATGCGGGCTGCCCTTTCCCAGGACCTTGACGCTCCACGTGCCTTGGCAGCCATTGACGCTTGGGCTGCGCAAGCCGCTGCTGGCGGCGGCGGCAACTCCGTGCGGGATGCGGCGCTGGTTTCGGACGCCATAGAAGCACTGTTGGGTCTGGAGCTCTAAAGCCAGCACACCTAGCTTGGGGAACCCCATTCGGCAGCAAAGTTGTGCACCATCGGAGCCTGGACTCCGTGGCCGGGTGGGGTTTCGTGCGCGGGTATAAGGTGCGCGAGCATGGGGCCGTGCTGGCGTGTCTCAGGTTCTCAGTGCCGTCGGCCAGACGCGTGACCGGCCCCATCTGAGCCCACCTTGCGAAAGACCAGCGGCGGAATGTGGGGTCAAGCCGTCGTGGACAGCCTGAAAAAGCTGGACGGGCGGGGCAGCAGCCTACGGCTGGTCCTTGCCGCGCCTGCGCAGGTAGCGCTCAAATTCCTTGGCAATGGAATCGCCGGTTGCCTCCGGCAGTTCAGCCGTGTCCTTTGCCTCTTCCAGCTGATGGACGTAGGCAGCAATTTCAGGGTCCTGAGCCGCTAGGTCGTTGACACCGCGTTCCCACGCCTGGGCGTCGTCGGCCAGCTCAGTGGTGGGCAAGGTCACCTGCAGGAAATCTTCAATCTTATTCAACAGCGCCAACTCAGCTTTAGGGGAGGGCGACTGGGCCACGTAGTGCGGCACCGCTGCCCACAAGGAGATGGTGGGCAGGCCTGCCAACAACGACACCTCGTTCAAGACACCCACAATGCCAATGGGCCCCTCATAGGCGGACGGTTCCAGGCTCAAACGTTCGGCGAGTTCCGCGTCGTCGCACGTTGCGGTGACGGGTATGGGCCGGGAATGGGGAACATCAGCCAACAGGGCACCCACCAAGATCACATAGTTCACGTTCAGTGCCGCCGCCTTGGCCAACAGCTCCGCCGTGTACGCGCGCCAGCGGTAGGACGGCTCAACGCCGTGGACCAAAATGACGTCAACATTGGTTCCGGGAATACTAGCCTTGGCGATCTTGGTCACGGGCCACTTGATCTTGCGCCGGCCGGCGCCATTGAGCCGGACCTCGGGGCGGGTGAACTGGAAGTCGTAGTATTCGTCGGGTTCAATGACAGCAACCCTTTTGGCGCCCCACAGTTTATGCAAATATTTCAGCACATCACTGGCCGCCTCACCGGCGTCGTTCCAGCCCTCAAAGGCCGCCAATAAGACAGTTACCCGATTCTCTCCCTGCGCGGGACTTAACAACAGTCCGGGTTCGCTGGATTCCGCATCATTGAATCTGCTCACGGCTCCAGCCTAAGGCTCCGGCAGCGGTTGGCAATACACACCACGCGGAGCCCTGAGGAAAACCGTTCAGCTGTTCACTCCACGTAGACTAGAGGCATGCTTTCACCCAGTGCCGCCGCCGCGCCCCTTGCGACTCCGACCCCGCCAACGCTTAAAGCAGTCCTCTGGGACATGGACGGGACCTTAGTGGATACGGAACCCTATTGGATTGCCGCCGAAATTGAGTTGGTGAGCGCTCATGGTGGGCAATGGGATGAGGAGAAAGCAAGCCTCCTGGTGGGCAGCGCTTTGGACGCCAGCGCCAAGATTCTCCAAGATGCCGGTGTTAACCTCACCGTGCGGGAGATCATTGACCACCTCTCCCATCAGGTCATTGCCGGGATTCGCCGCGAATTGCCGTGGCGTCCGGGAGCCAGGGAGCTGCTGGCGGATCTGCACAAGAGTGGCGTGCGTTGCGCCCTGGTCACCATGAGTGAGCGTAATTTGGCCGCCGAAGTGGCCCAGGCGCTGGACCGCGACTACTTTGAGTTCCTGGTGACGGGCGATGAAGTCGACAACGGCAAACCGCATCCGGAACCGTACTTGCGGGCCATCGAAATGCTCCGTAAGACTGACCCTTCCATCACGGCCAATCATTGTGTGGCCTTGGAGGACTCGGTTCCCGGGGTTGCCTCCGCCATTGCCTCAGGCGTTGCCACGATTGCCATCCCCAACGCAGTGCCGCTGGCTGATGACGCCCGCCGGACCACCTGGGAGACGCTGGCAGGGAAAACGTACGACGACGTCAATGCTGTTGTCGCTTCAAGGCTCGCCTTCACCGGGGCTGCTTTGTGAGTAGCCCAGCCAACGGCACCAAGACGCGCCGTGAGGGTTTTGTCATCGGCTCTGTACGCGGCACACCGATCATCTTGGCGAATTCATGGTTCTTCATTGCCGCTGTAACCGTGCTGATTTTTGGTCCGCAGCTGCAAGAGAATTTCATGGGGCTGGGTTGGCGGGCTTACCTGGTTGCCTTTGCCTACGCCCTGCTGCTGCTGTTCTCGGTGTTGATCCATGAACTGGCCCACGCTGTGGCAGCTAAAGTGTATGGCTGGCCAACCCACAAGATTGTCCTGAATTTGTGGGGCGGTCACACCGAATTTGATTTCAGCAAGGCAACACCGGGCAAGGCCCTGGTGGTGGCCTTTGCCGGTCCCGTAGCGAATTTTGTGCTGGCAGGTTTGGGCTACCTGATTAAAATGGCGCTCCCGGAAGTTGACTCCCTGGGAACCGCCATTGCGTTGCTGTTGGCCAATATCTTCGTCTTTGCCAATCTCCTCATTGGCGCCTTCAACATTCTGCCCGGGCTGCCGCTGGACGGTGGACGCCTGGTGGAGTCAATCGTGTGGAAGTCAACGGGAAGCCTGGAGAAGGGCACC
Organism: Arthrobacter sp. TMN-49; assembly: GCF_054511095.1. Lineage (NCBI taxonomy): Bacteria > Bacillati > Actinomycetota > Actinomycetes > Micrococcales > Micrococcaceae > Arthrobacter > Arthrobacter sp. TMN-49. The sequence continues at coordinate 129,449 of NZ_JBTNDH010000003.1, forward strand.
ATTGCTGCCGGCTGGGCCGGTCGGGTCATTGTTGTGGTGCTGGTCCTTGCTGTGGTGGGTCTTCCGTACCTGCAAGGCGGAGAACCGGAGCTGACCACCACGTTCATTTTGATTTTGCTGGCAGGCTTTCTCTGGATGGGCGCCTCCGCCGCCATCAAGGGCGCAGGCATTCGCCTACGGCTTCCAGCCATCAGCGCCGGCACTTTGGCTACACCCGCCATCAGCGCATCAAACGCGTGCACCGTGGCCCAGCTGTGGACGCTTCGCGGGCAGCACCCCAACGAACCCATAGTTTTGTTTGGCGAAGATGGCCGTCCCTGCGCAGTGGTTGATGAGTTTGCGCTGGCCCATGTGCCGCCCGAAGTTGCCGCAACCACCCCAGCCACGGCCGTGGCCAGGTCCCTCTCGCAGGGCGCGTATGTCCCCGATGTCGCCAAGGGCGAGGAGCTGGTGGCCTACCTGGCCAAGCTCCCCGACACCGAATATGCGGTGATCAACCTGGACGGCAAGGTAACGGGCCTTTTGAGCCAGACCAAGGTTGTTTCAGCCATTACCGGCAAAGCCGCCCCTTAGGACCCACGTCCCCAGCAGCATCCGGCCATGTCTTGACTGGCCACTCCCACGAACTCTTCAGCACCAACACGTTAGGACTTACGCATGACGCACAGTGATTCCCGCCAAGAAACCTCCCGGCAGCCCCACGGCGCAACGGCCCGCCGCGGCCCGTTCCGGGCAGGAGAGCGTGTGCAGCTGACGGACGAGCGTGGACGCATGAACACCATCACCTTGACCCCCGGCACCGCCTACCACACACACAAGGGCTTCCTGAATCACGATCTGTTGATTGGCGCCCCTGAAGGTTCCATGGTGGAAAGCAACGTAGGCCAGCAGTACCAGGCCCTGCGCCCGCTGCTCTCTGACTTTGTGCTGTCGATGCCCCGCGGCGCAGCCGTCGTGTACCCCAAGGATGCCGGCCAGATCATCACCATGGGCGATATTTTCCCCGGCGCACGCGTGGTGGAGGCCGGTGTTGGCTCCGGCGCCTTGTCCATCTCGCTGCTCCGGGCAGTGGGCGACAACGGCTACCTGCACTCCTTTGAACGTCGCGAAGAGTTCGCCGACATTGCCCGCGGCAACGTGGAAACAATCTTTGGCGGACCGCACCCGGCCTGGAAGATTTCCCTCGGTGATTTTCAGGACCAGGTAGTGGAGCAGGAAGCGCCCGGCAGCGTTGACCGGGTTGTCCTTGACATGTTGGCGCCCTGGGAATGCCTTGATGCCGTGGCAACTGTGTTGGCGCCCGGCGGTGTGTGGATCAACTATGTGGCCACCGTGACGCAGCTGTCCCGCACGGCCGAGGCCATCCGTGCCGACGGTCGATTCACCGAGCCCGACGCCTGGGAGTCAATGGTCCGCGGCTGGCACCTGGAGGGCCTGGCCGTTCGTCCCGATCACCGCATGGTTGCCCACACCGGGTTCTTGATGGTCACCCGCCGGCTTGCCGACGGTGTCACCGGCATGACGCTGAAGCGCCGCGCCTCCAAGACAGATTTTGCCCAGGAAGATCTTGACGCCTGGACCCCTGCCGCCGTGGGTGAGCGTGCCGTCTCCGACAAGAAATTGCGCCGCGCGGCCAGGGACGCCTCGTCGACAGTGCAAACCCGCCGCACCAAGAGCAAACTAGCCGAGGAAGAGACTGGCGCCGACGCCTAGCAGCACTAAGATCAGCAGTAGCAGCCTGACCAGGCCCGACGAAGGATCGATTGTCATGAGCGAATCACAGGACACCACTCCCGAGAACCCTGCACCATCGACGCCCGTGCCGGGTTCGCCCGAGGCTACATATTCAATGGGGCCCGCTCAACAGGTGGTGCTGGAACGCCAGCTCAATGTGCTCCGTGACAAGGCACGCAATCTTGACCGGCAGCTGGCCGCGGCCACCACCAACAACTCCCGGCTCGTGGCCATGTTGGAGACGGCGAAGTCGGAGATCCTGAAACTTCGGTCAGCTTTGGAGCACGACGGCGAACCCCCCTACGGGTTCGGTACTATCGTTGCGCTCAACCGCCCAAACGCCGCCGGGGGTACCAGTTCGGCGACCACGCAGGAAAGCCTGGACATTTTCGCCTCGGGGCGCAAGATGCGGGTGGGGCTGAGCCCGCTGCTGCGCATGAATGATCTGAACGTCGGTCAGGAAGTGCTGCTCAACGAAGCGTTCACCGTCATCGCCGGACTTGGCTACGAGCGAGTGGGCGAACTCGTCACGGTCAAGGAGCTGCTGGGTGCAACTCGGGTGCTGGTGATTGGCCGCGCCGACGAGGAGCGCGTGGTTCGCTTGGCAGGGGTGCTGCAAGGCGGCATAGTCAAGGTCGGGGACGCCCTCACCGTGGATGGCCGCACAGGCCACGCCCTGGAAAAGGTTCCCCGCTCAGAGGTGGAGAACCTGATTCTTGAGGAAGTCCCGGATATTTCCTACTCCGACATTGGTGGGTTGGCGTCCCAGATTGAACAAATTCGCGACGCCGTCGAGCTGCCATTCCTGCACCCTGACCTTTACCGCGAACACGGCCTCAAGCCGCCCAAGGGCATCCTGCTGTACGGTCCGCCGGGCTGCGGTAAAACACTCATTGCCAAGGCTGTTGCCAACTCCCTGGCTAAACGGGCGGCCGAACGCTCCGGGGTGAAGGACCAAAAAAGCTACTTCCTGAATATCAAGGGTCCGGAACTGTTGGATAAGTATGTGGGTGAGACGGAACGCCAAATCCGGCTCATCTTCAGCCGTGCCCGTGAAAAAGCGTCCGACGGCAGCGCAGTGGTGGTCTTCTTTGACGAGATGGACTCCTTGTTCCGCACCCGTGGAACGGGGGTGTCCTCTGATGTGGAAACCACCATTGTGCCCCAGCTCCTGAGTGAGATCGACGGCGTCGAACGTCTCGACAACGTCATTGTCATTGGTGCCTCCAACCGTGAGGACATGATTGATCCGGCCATTCTGCGGCCGGGCCGCCTGGATGTGAAAGTTAAGATTCAACGCCCGGACGTCGAGGCTGCCGCCGATATTTTCGCCAAGTACGTCACCACGGCGCTGCCTTTCCACGCCGATGATGTGGCCGCCAATAACGGCAGCTTGCAGGAGACGGTTGACGCCATGATTCAGCGCACTGTTGAGGCCATGTACGCCACCGACAAGTCCAATGAATACTTGGAAGTCACCTACGCCAACGGTGACACCGAGATGCTGTACTTCAAGGATTTCAATTCCGGTGCCGTCATCCAGAATGTTGTTGACAGGGCTAAAAAGTATGCCATCAAGGACCTGCTGACACACGCCGAAAAGGGCATCCGGATTGAGCACATGCTCCGGGCCGTGGTGGATGAATTCCGTGAACACGAGGACATGCCCAACACGACCAACCCTGACGACTGGGCACGCATTTCCGGTAAGAAGGGCGAGCGGATCACCTATATCCGCACCATTGTGCAAAGCAAGGAAGGCCAGGTTCCGGGCAAGACGCTGGAACCGTTGGAAACACTGAGCAACACAGGGCAGTACTTGTGAGTGTTGTGCGGGTCATGGGGGCAGAAACCGAATACGGTATTCATGCCCCGGGCAGCAGCACATTCAATGCCACGTGGCTGTCCACCCAAGTGGTCCATGCCTACTCTCGTGAGACCAAGCAGCGGGCGGCGGCAGGCGGGGAGACTCGCTGGGACTACACGGACGAGGATCCGCTGGCGGATGCACGCGGCTGGTCTGTGCCACGAAACGTCGCTCACCCCAGCCAGCTCACTGATGCTGAGCCAGAACTCACAGCTGCGCAGATTGCCCTGGAGGGTGGCGAAACCGGGGATCCGACGCTGCCGTTGATGATGAACATGGTCTTGGGTAACGGGGCCAGGCTCTATGTTGACCACGCACACCCTGAATACTCCTCACCGGAGGTCACCAACCCCCTCGATGTTGTGCGGTGGGATGCTGCCGGGGATTTGGTGGCGTTGGCCGCCGTGCGCCGGATCGCTGCCACGCCCGGGTTGCCCGAAATCAACCTGTACAAGAACAACACCGACAACAAGTCTGTTTCTTACGGCAGCCACGAGAACTATTTGATGCCGCGGCACGTACCGTTCAAGCACATTGTCTCCGGGCTGACCCCGTTCTTTGTGACCCGGGCCATCATGTGTGGAGCCGGCCGGGTGGGTTTGGGTCAGGACGGTTCCGGCCAGGGTTTCCAGATCAGTCAACGGGCGGACTTCTTTGAGGCCGAGGTGGGGCTGGAGACCACCATTCGCCGTCCCATCATCAACACCAGGGACGAACCCCACGCAGTAGCTGAAAAGTACCGGCGGCTGCACGTGATCATTGGCGACGCGAATCTGAGCCAAGTGTCCAACTATCTTAAATTTGGCACCACGGCACTGGTGCTGGACATGATTGAACATGGCAGCGCCCCGGAGCTGGCCTTCGCCGACCCGGTGTCGACGCTGCGTGAAATCAGCCATGACTGGCAGCTGCAAAAAAAGCACCTGCTGCGCGACGGCACCAAGGTGAGCGCCGTGGACGTGCAGTGGCTTTACCTCAACGCGGCCAAGACCCACGCCGCCGCCAATGGTTCCGCGGATCCACTAACAGGCGACGGTCACACGGCCGCTCTGCTGGCCAAGTGGGAGGAGGTTCTCACCGCCTTGGCACAGGACCCCATGAGCCTGGCCAACCAATTGGAGTGGGTGGCGAAACTGAATCTGCTCCAGCAGTACCGGGCCCGGGACAAGATGGCGTGGAACGATCCCCGGCTGGGCCTGATCGACCTCCAATGGTCAGATGTTCGCCCGGAAAAGGGCCTCTACTACAAGCTCCTCCAGCATGGCCGCATGCAAAAGCTCGTCACGGATGAGTCCATCGCCGAGGCAGTGCTGCAGCCACCCCGTGATACCCGGGCCTACTTCCGTGGCCGCTGCATCCAGGACTTTGGTGCCCACGTGGTGGGTGCCAGCTGGGACTCTGTCATCTTTGAACTTCCACAACTCCGCAGGCTCCAACGAGTCTCCACCAAGGAACCGCTGCGCGGCACCCACGCGCTGACAGCTGAGCTGTTTGACCAGCACAGCGAGCTGCAGGACTTCTTGGGCCAGTTACTTTCTGGCCCACATTAGGCACAGCCGGTTTCACCGGCCCCGGCGGTAACTTAAACACGATCCTGGTGGTGGCACGCAAATTGTGCTTGACCGTGGCAGGATGGGAGCAGATACCAGCTACGGGTATCAGGGATCCGGATAAGAGGGACTAACCATGGCTTCGCAGGAACAAAAGAACGTTTCCGCCCGCAGCGAGGAAGAGCACGCTGACGAGGCGCCGCTGCCAACACCTGCGCCTGATTCGGGTGCTGCCCAGGCCGCCACCTCAGGGGTGGATGACTTGTTGGATGAGATTGACGGCGTGCTCGAATCGAACGCGGAAGAGTTTGTGCGCGGATTTGTGCAAAAGGGCGGACAGTAGGCCTCCATGGACGCTCACAGGAGAAGTGAGTTTCCGGCGCTGGATGCTGCCGGCTCCTCGTCGTCGTTCTTTGACTACGTGAGCCGCAGCCATCCGGGCCTCCTGCCCTTCGGCCAGACGTTGCCAACGGGCAGCATGCCAGCCACGCCGCACGGCACCACCATAGTGGCCCTGACCTTCAACGGCGGCGTTGTCATGGCGGGGGATCGGCGGGCCACCATGGGATCCATGATCGCCAACAGGCACATTGAAAAAGTGTTCCCGGCCGATAAGTATTCGGTGCTGGGCATTGCCGGCACGGCAGGTATAGCGATCGACATTGTGCGCTTGTTTCAGGTGGAACTTGAGCACTACGAGAAAATTGAAGGCACGTTGCTGAGCCTGGAGGGCAAGGCCAACCGGCTCGGCGCCATGATCCGAGCCAATTTGCCCATGGCCCTGCAGGGCCTTTCGGTGGTCCCATTGTTTGCCGGCGTGGAGCCGGACGAAGCCGCCGGGCGGCTGTTTTCCTATGATGTAACAGGTGGCCGCTACGAAGAGCTGGAGCACCACAGTGTTGGTTCCGGGGCTGTTTTCGCCCGGGGTGCCCTGAAAAAGTTGTGGCGCCCGGAGTTGACCCTTGATGAGGCCGTCGCTGTGGGCGTTGAGGCTTTGGTTGACGCCTCCGACGACGACTCCGCCACGGGTGGCCCGGATCTGGTCCGGCAGCTGTGGCCCGTGGTCTATGTTGTGACCGCGCACGGCGCCAGCCGGGTTGGCGCCGATACTCTCGCGGCAGTGGTTGAGACTATTACCGCGCAGCGCACAGCTGACCGCAGGGAGGCATAACATGGCGCAGCAGTTCTACGTTTCGCCCGAACAAGTCATGAAAGACAGGGCCGATTTTGCCCGCAAGGGAATTGCCCGGGGCAAATCCGTTGTGGTCCTCAGTTTTCGTGACGGCATGGCCTTGGTGGCCGAAAACCCCTCGCCGACGCTGCATAAGATCGGTGAGATTTATGACCGCATCGCCTTCGCCGCTGTCGGCAAATACAACGAATTTGAAAGCCTGCGTCAGGCGGGTGTGCGCTATGCCGACGTCCGCGGATACTCGTACAACAGGGTGGATGTCACAGCCCGGGGATTGGCAAGCGTCTACGCCCAAAGCCTAGGCACGGTTTTTACTGCCGAGCAGAAGCCCTTTGAGGTGGAACTGGCTGTGGCAGAAGTGGGGGAGCGGCAGGGTGAGGACCATATCTTCCGTTTGAACTTTGACGGATCCATCTCCGACGAGGCGGGCTACTTGGCCATGGGCGGCAAGGCCGAGCTGGTGCAGGCCACACTGGCAAAAGTGTGGGCCGCCGGTGCCGACCTGGGGCAGGCACTGCGCTGGGCCGTCAGTGCCCTGGAGGCTCCCCGGGTGGAGGCCGCCTCGGCAGGCGCCGGCCCGGTGGTTCCGCTGGGGGCTGCCACCTTGGAAGTGGCTGTCCTTGACCGTGAGGCAACGGCCGTGGGAGGCTCCCGCAGGACGTTTAGACGGTTGAGTGCGGCAAACGTTGCGGCACAACTGAGCACAAATAAAGGGGAATGAACTGGTGGACAGGCGAATTTTTGGCATTGAAACCGAGTTTGGGGTGGCCTATTCAGCGCCCGGCTCACGGCCTTTGTCGCCCGAGGAGGTTGCCAGGTACCTATTCCGGAAGGTGGTCAGCTGGGGACGTTCCTCCAATGTGTTCCTGCCCAACGGCTCCCGGCTCTACCTGGATGTGGGCTCACACCCCGAATATGCCACAGCGGAATGTGACGGGATCGCCCAACTGATAGCCCACGACCGGGCCGGCGAAGCCATCCTGAACGACCTGGTCCACGAGGCGCAAAGCCGGTTGGAGCTCGAAGGCTATGACGGGCAGATATTCCTCTTTAAGAACAATGTGGATTCGGCCGGGAACTCCTACGGCAGCCACGAGAACTACCTGATCACCCGCAAGGGCGAGTTCAACCGTTTGGCCGATATTCTCATCCCCTTCCTGGTCACTCGACAACTCATTTCCGGGGCCGGGAAGGTGCTGCCCGCCCAGCAGGGCGGCCAATACGCGTTTTCACAGCGTGCCGACCATATTTGGGAAGGCGTCTCCTCAGCCACCACCCGCTCCAGACCCATTATCAACACCCGCGATGAGCCCCACGCCGACGCCGAGCTGTACCGCCGGCTGCACGTGATTGTGGGGGATTCGAACATGTCCGAAACCACCACCATGCTCAAGGTGGGCAGCGTTGACCTGCTGTTGCGCATGGTTGAGGCCGGTTCCATCATGAGCGACATGCGCCTGGAGAACCCCATCCGCAGCATTCGCGAAATTTCCCATGACATTACCGGCAAGCATCCCTTGAAGATGGCCGACGGCCGCACCCTGACGGCCATCGAAATTCAACGCCACTACCTGGAAAAAGTGACGGCCTTTGTTCGCTCGCACGGGGCGCACAATGATTTGGTGCCCCGAATTCTTGACCTGTGGGAGCGCACCCTGGATGCGGTAGAAAGCGAAAACTACTCCAGTATTGACACCGAAATTGATTGGGCCATCAAAGCCAAGCTGCTCGGAGCCTACGCCGACCGCCACCATGTCACCTGGGGTTCGCCCCAAGTGGCCCAACTGGATTTGCGCTACCACGACATCTCCGTGAACAGGGGTTTGTTCAATATGCTTGAACGCCGAGGTGCCGCAGCCAAGGTGGCAACGCCCGAAGACATCCTCACGGCCGTGGACACGGCACCTACCACCACCCGCGCCCACTTGCGCGGCAAATTTGTCAGCGCGGCCAGGGATTCCGGGCGTGACTACACCGTTGACTGGGTGCATCTGAAACTCAATGACCGCTCCCACCAAACCATTCTGTGCAAGGACCCCTTTAAGAGCAGCGACGAACGTGTCGATGAGCTCATAGCGTCCCTGCGCCACGAGTCCTGAAACCTTCCCCTGGTAGGACCTCAGCCCACAACGTGTGCGGCCACTACGCAGCTTTCATCCAGCTTCAGGCGATAAGCTGAACGCGGCCCTTTTCATCCACATGCTTGATAGGGCACTGCGAGATCGCATCCCTGCCCCATCAACCCTGCAACCGAAAGAGTTTCTGTGCGCCGACTTCTTGCCATACTTCTTCCCCTGCTGCTCCTTGCCACCGCTTGTTCACAAGGTTCAGCGGATTCCGACGCGCCAGCAGCAAGCGCCTCGGTGTCCATCCCGCCGTCGAACGCCGAGGCCTTGGCCTCAGTCAAGGTCCAAGATTTGGGCAAGGGCAAAGCACCCAAGGTCACCTTTGACACGCCCCTGGCGATCAAGGCCGAGTCGATGCGTTTGGTAACCCCGGGCGACGGCGCGAAGGTCAAGGATGGCCAGGTCGTTGCGTTCCAGCAGGTCATGCTCACCGCAACTGACGGAAAGACCGTGGGCGAGACCTTCACGAAGAAGGACGCCAACAACATCACCCTGGATGAGAAGTTCAAGACCCAGTTCGCCTTGGTCCACTCCACCTTTACCAGCGCCAAGATTGGTGCCTACATCGCCTACGGGACTCCGGCAGTGCCCGCAAAGGCAGCGACGGCGGAAGCGCCGGCCCAGGAAGAACAGCCTGCAGCCATGAACGTCTTCCAGATCGTTGGCGCTAAGGATGCTCCGGCTCCGGCAAAGGTCATGAGTGCCGATCAAGCTGCCGCTCTGGCGAAGGACGGCAAGCTGCCCGTGGCAAAGTTTGATGACAAGGGCGTCCCCAGCATCACCATCCCCAAGACTGATGCCCCGGCCGACATGGCCGTTCAGGTTCTCACCGAGGGCAAGGGCGAGGTGCTGGCGGCCACCGATACCATTTCCGCTCTGTACACCGGCTGGACCTGGTCCGACGGAAAGAAGTTCGACTCCAGCTTTGACAAGGGCGAGCCCGTCTCCTTTGGCCTGCAAGAAGTCATTCAGGGTTGGTCCAAGGGTCTGGCGGGTCAGAAGGTTGGCTCAACAGTTCAGCTGACCATCCCGGCGTCGTTGGCGTACGGCGATCAGGCGGCAGCCCAGGGCAAGCCTGTTGGCACACTGGTATTTGTTGTTAAGATTGAATCGAAGAAGTAAGCAACACAAACAAGGAGAACCATGTCTTTTGGCACACGCGACTACGATCGCAGCAAACCCGAAATTGATTTCCCGGAACACGCCGTTCCCACCGAGCTGGTCATTGAGGACCTGATCGAGGGCACCGGCACCGAGGTAATCCCCGGCAGCACCGTTTCCACCCATTACGTGGGCGTTGCGTTCTCCACGGGCGAAGAATTTGACTCGTCCTGGGGCCGTGGCAACCCGCTGGAGTTCCGTGCCGGCATCGGCCAGGTCATCCAGGGCTGGGACCAGGGCTTGATCGGCATGAAGGTGGGCGGCCGTCGTCGCCTGGAAATCCCCTCCGAGCTGGCATACGGTTCACGCGGCGCCGGGGGAGCCATTGGCCCCAACGAAGCGCTGATCTTTGTTGTTGACCTGGTGGCTGTGCGCTAAGCACCCCCTCCGCAACTGACCCGCAGAAAACGCCGAAAATACGCATCTTTGATGCGATTTTCGGCGTTTTCTGCGGGTCAGTTGTTTAAGGTGCCGGAGGGCGGGTCTTTAAGACAATGTCACTGCCGGTACGCTGGGCAGTGTGTCCACAAAAATTGATGCCACTGAGCGCCTGCTGAATCTGGTGATAGCCCTGCTGGGGACCCGGCGCGGCTACAGCAAGAGTTACCTCCGCGCACGAATCAACGGCTACACGTCGGCGGCGTCCACCTCTGCCGAGGAAGAGAAAGTCCAGGCGTCCTTTGAGAGGATGTTTGAACGGGACAAGAAGACTCTTCAGGAACTGGGCATCCCCATGTCCGTCACCACCAGCTACGACACCGACGCCCAGGACCAATCGCTGTACCGCATAGATCCAGTGGACTACCGGGTGCCCGAGGTCCGCCTCGACGAATCGGCCATGACGTTACTGGCTGTTGCCGCGAATCTGTGGGCCGAAGCAACCTTTGGGGCCGCGGCGCAGTCTGCTTTGCGCAAGATCGCCACGCGGGCAGGGACCAGCTGGTATGAGGACAGTGCCACCACGCAGTCGCGTATCCGAACCACTGACCCGTCCTTTGAGCCGTTGTGGACAGCGCTGCGCAACCACCACCCCGTGAGCTTTGGCTACAACGCCGCCGGTGCCAGCTCCAGCACGCAGCGCAACGTTCAGCCCTGGGGTCTTGGCAACAAGTACGGCCAGTGGTACCTCTCCGGCTTTGACCTGGACAAAGGCGAGCAACGCAATTTCCGGCTCTCGCGCATCACCACCGAGGTGAACGTCAACGCCAAGGACACCTTCACCCGACCGGCGGAGTTCACCATCGCCTCGGTGCTGGAACGTTTGGGCACCGGCACCGAGCACACCGCGCAGATTGCTGTGCCGCTCGATTCGGCCCACTGGCTGCGCAGCCGGCCCGGCACCACGCTTGCCACCGACAGTTCCTGGCACCGGGACCAGTGGGAGGTGTTGAGTGTGCGCTACCGTGAGCCAGAATTGATGGCCGACGACGTAGCCTCCATGGGTGCCCACGCCCTGGTTGTGGCACCGCCGGCCCTGCGGGAGTCCGTGGCTGGACGCTTGCATCGCGCAGCAAACGCCGCCGCAGCCGAGGTGGGAGACCTTGACTGGAACACCCCGATGCCTGGCCCGGCAGCGAAGAAGAAGGATTCCCGTGACCGGCTCATCCGCCTGCTGTCCATGGTGCCGTACCTCGTGGCCAACCCGGGGGTGGATGAGGCCGAAGTATTGGCAGAATTCAGTATCAGCGCCGCGGAGTGGGCACGCGACCGGGACACCCTGAACGTCTCCGGCCGGCCCGGCTACCTGCACGGGGACCTGATGGATGTCACCACCGAAGCCGGGCACGTGTTCATCAGGGATGCTGAAACACTCGCCAGCCCGCTGCGGCTGACCCAGGAAGAGGCATGCTCGGTGCTGGTGGGCCTGCAAGCACTCACGGCGCTTCCCGGCACCGAACAGGCAAAGACGCTCAACGCCGCCATCGAGTCACTGAGTGAAGTGGCGGGGGAGGAGGCCTGGCTGGCTGACGCCGTCGGGCTGCAACTGATATCAGGACCCGAGGTGGAGACCATTGCCACGTTGCAAAACGCCATCTTGAACAAGCGTGCCTGCACCATGACGTACCTGGTGCGCACCCGTGACGAACTGGGTGTGCGCATGGTGGAACCCGTGCGGCTCTTCTCAGTCGATGCGCTCTGGTACTTGCGGGCCTGGTGCCTCAAGGCGGGGGAGTTGCGCAGCTTCCGGGTCGATCACATCAAGGAGCTTTCCGACGCCGGAGCGCAGGAACATACTCGTGCCACAGAGCTTCCCTGGCAGCCCAGCACGGGTGTTTACGATCCCGGCAGCGAGGACCACCAGGTGCAGTTGGTGGCCGCTGCCGCTGCCGTGCAACGCTTGGGGCCTGCCTACAACGCGTCGTTGTTTGAGCTGCCCCACGGTGAGGTGGGCTTGCGCCTGCTGGTGGGGGACACGGCCACCCTCGCCCCGCTCATGGCCCGGCTGGGCGGCCAGGTGCGGGTTGTTGGGCCGTCGGCCGTTCGGGCGGAAACTGTTGACTGGCTGGCACGGGCGTCGGCCAGCTATGACGCTGTGGGCGAAAACACCCCGGCACTTCCCAGTATGGACGGATAGACTCAAAAAATGCCTTGGTGGTCTTGGATTCTCATCTGGATTGCGCTCATTGCGTTGTCCCTGCTTTTCATGGTGTTTTTGGGCCTGAAACTCTGGCGCGACGTAGCCTCAACGACGCGCACATTCAGTGATGTCAGTGCCGAGCGCGCCGCCTACTGGGAGCAAAGCTTGGAACGAGCCACAGTGGAGCACGTCACAGAAATGCGCGCAGACCTTCCCGGCAGCGCGGTTTTTGCGTCACCTGAAAAAATGAAGGATGATTACCTAGCCACCAAAGAGGAACGGCGTTTTGCCCGCCTTCAGCGGCGCGTCGCCCGCAGGAAAGAACGCGGACAGCTCCAATCCTTGCGCGACATCGAAGCATTACAAGACGTAGGATGAACCAAAAGGAAAGGTCATACTGTGGCAATTTTTAGGGAACCGTGGGTTCTTGGCATCATTATTATCGTTTGCATTCTTCTCTTCGCAGCGCCCAAGCTGCCCGGTATGGCCCGCAGCCTTGGCCAGTCCATGCGGATTATCAAGTCCGAGGTCAAGGAAATGAAGAACGACGGCAAGGACGAGAAGCCCTCAGCAGCACCGTCCGCCTCAGCAGCACCGTCTGCCCCGGCAGCTCCGGAAGCTCCCGTCGAGGGAAAGATCGTGAACAACCCTGCACAGGGCAACGCCTCGGGCGAAGGTACCGGAACCGGTACCGGCGCTCAGTCATAGAAGCGGTCGCAGAGCCGGTGGGCGCCACAAAGGGCCGTAAAGCCAATCCTGAAGGCAGGATGCCGCTGAAGGCGCACTTGATTGAGGCGCGCAACCGGCTAGTCAAGAGTGCTCTGGCCATGATTCCCGGGGTGGTCATTGGCTGGATCCTCTACGATCCACTCATGTATGCGATCACGCAGCCCCTTCGTGACATCAGCCACTCACGGAACATTGTTGCCTCCCTGAACTTTGAGGGAGTCGCAACGTCGTTCGACCTGAAGCTTCAGATCTCGCTGGTGCTTGGTCTGATCATTGCTTCACCGGTGTGGATCTACCAGCTCTGGGCCTTCATCACGCCTGGGCTGACCAAGAAGGAGCGCCGCTACACGCTCTCCTACATGTTTGCCTCGGTGCCGCTCTTTCTGGCTGGGATCTTCGCCGGTTGGACCATCTGGCCTAATATCGTGAAGGCACTGACATCCTTCACGCCTGCGGACACCGAGAGCGCCAACCTGATGAAGGCCATCGACTACTTGCAATTCGCCTTGCAGTTGATGTTGTTCATGGGTGTGGCCTTCCTGGTTCCGGTGCTGCTGTTTGCGCTCAACGCCATTGGCATTGTGCGTGGCACGACATACCTGAAGGCATGGCGTTTCACCATCTTGGGCGTCACAATTGTGGCAGCCATGGCTGCTCCAGGCTCGGATGTCATGAGCATGTTCTTCTTGGCGGCACCTCTTCTTGTCTTGTATTTTGGTGCCATTGGGCTGTGCCTTCTCAATGACAAGCGCCGTGACAGGCGGGATGCAAAGAAGCTCAAGGAATCCGAGGCCACGGTTGATGTGGCCACGCCCTCAACGGATCTGGAAGTGCTCTGAGCTGACGTAGGCTTGTACTATGCCAAGCTCTGAAATGACTAGCCCTGCCGAACGATACTTGGTGGCGAAGGAACGAGTTCGAGACCAAGGCACCGAGCTAGGGGAGTTCAAGACCGGGCTCTCCTTTGAGCTGGATGACTTTCAAAACACCGCGTGCCGTGCCGTTCTGGCCGGCCGCGGTGTTTTAGTTGCAGCCCCCACAGGTGCCGGCAAAACCATTGTTGGCGAGTTTGCCGTGCACTTGGCACTCACCCGTGGGTACAAGGCGTTCTACACAACGCCCATCAAAGCCCTGAGCAACCAAAAGTTCCAGGAATTCTGCGCCAAGTACGGTGCGGAAAACGTGGGCCTGCTGACCGGCGACACCAGCATCAACTCCGAGGCACCCGTGGTGGTGATGACCACCGAGGTGCTGCGCAACATGCTCTACGCCGATTCCCACACTCTCAACGGCTTGGCCTATGTGGTGATGGACGAGGTCCACTACCTGGCCGACCGCTTCCGCGGGGCAGTGTGGGAAGAAGTCATCATCCACCTGCCCAGCGAGGTTGCCGTGGTCTCCCTCAGCGCCACAGTCTCCAACGCAGAAGAGTTCGGGGCCTGGCTGGGCACCGTCCGCGGTGACACGGCGGTGGTTGTCTCCGAGCACCGCCCTGTGCCGCTGTGGCAGCACGTGATGGTGCAGCGGGATCTTGTGGACCTCTTTGCCGAGAATGTGTCCTTCGATGAGATTGCCGCCGGGGCTGACACCCGGGACAGTTCCCGCACACCGAAGATCAATCCCGAGCTGTTGAAGCTGGCACGATCGGAAACCGTCAGCACCAACGGGGGGCCACGCCACGGCCGCCGGGACCGCTCAGACCGTTCCGGGGGCGGCCAGCAGGGCGGCGGCAAGTACGGCAGTGCCCGCAACAGCGGCTTTGGCATGACCCGTGCCGCCTCCAGACCCCAGGTGATCCGCGCTCTGGAGAAGCAAGACCTGCTCCCGGCCATCACCTTTATCTTCTCCCGCGCCGCCTGTGACGCGGCCGTGAATCAATGTGCGGCCGCTGGGCTGTGGCTCACCACTGACGCCGAGCGCGTCGAGATTGCCCGGCGCGTTGATGCAGCCTGCGCGGAGCTCCCGGATTCGGACAAGGACGTGCTGGGTTTTTGGGGTTGGCGGGACGGTTTGTTGCGCGGGCTCGCAGCCCACCACGCGGGCATGTTGCCCAGCTTCAAGGAAGTGGTGGAAGATCTGTTTGCCGACGGACTTGTCCGTGCAGTCTTCGCCACCGAAACCCTTGCCCTTGGCATCAACATGCCGGCCCGCACAGTGGTGTTGGAGAAACTTGAGAAGTACAACGGTGAAGCCCATGTTGCCATCACAGCGGGGGAGTACACCCAGCTGACGGGCCGCGCCGGCCGCCGCGGCATTGACGTGGAAGGCCACGCGGTGGTGCTGTGGCAGCCCGGAACTGACCCAACTGCCGTGGGCGGCCTAGCCTCTAAGCGCAGCTACCCGCTGAACTCCAGCTTCCGCCCCACCTACAACATGAGCATCAACCTGGTGGCACAGTTTGGCCAGCACAGGACCCGGGACATTCTCGAATCCTCCTTTGCCCAGTTCCAGGCGGACAGTTCAGTGGTGGACCTAGCCAAGCAGGTACGGTCCCGGGAGGAGTCACTGGCCGGCTTTGAGAAGGCCATGACCTGCCACCTGGGTGACTTCAACGAATACGCCAAGCTGCGCCGCGAACTCTCCGACCACGAATCGGGTGCGTCAGCATCAAAGTCCAAACAACGGCGCAATGCTGTTGTTGACACCATCGCCAGTCTGCGTCCCGGTGACGTGATTTCGGTTCCGGGCGGGCGCAACCCGGGGTACGCCGTCGTGGTTGGCGCCGACAGCAACACGCGTGAGCCGCGCCCCTCCATCCTCACGATGGACAGGGAACTGCGGCGGCTGAACTTGCATGACCTGAGCGGTCCGGTGGAGGTTGCTGCCCAGGTGCGCCTGCCCAAGGGATTCAATGCCAAGGTGCCCAAGGACAAGCGGAACTTGTTGGCAGCCGTGGAGGCCAAGCTGGCCGATACGGCCGCCGTGCGCCCGCACCGGACAGCCGCTTTCCAATACGCCGCAACCGGTGAGGACGCCGCCGTCGTCACCTTGCGCAGGAGCCTGCGGGCCCACCCCTGTCATGGTTGCAGCGAGCGGGAGGACCACGCCCGCTGGTCGGAGCGCTGGTGGAAGCTGCGGCGCGAGACTGACGGGATTGTGCGGGCCATCCAGTCGCGCACCAACACCATTGCCCGCACCTTCGACAGGGTCATCGAGCTGCTGTCCAGTTACGGTTTTGTGGTTGCCGACAACACCGGAACCCTGGTACCCAGTGAGGACGGACAGCGACTGCGCCGCGTGTATGGCGAGAAGGACCTGCTGATTGCCCTGGCCTTGCGGCAGGGCGTGTTCGCTGACTTGGATGCGGCCGAGCTGGCGGCCTTTGTCACCACGCTGGTCTACCAGGCCAAGCGCGACGGCGAGGGCGCCCGGCCGCGCATGCCCAGCGTGAGGTTGGAGCAGTCGGTGGAAGACGTTGTCATCGCGTGGTCCAGGCTCCAAGACGCCGAGGAATCGCACAAACTACCGCTGACAAGTGAGCCGGAGATGGGACTTGTGTGGCCCATGTACAAGTGGGCCAAGGGGCGCAGCCTGCAGGATTCCTTGGCG
Organism: Arthrobacter sp. TMN-49; assembly: GCF_054511095.1. Classification (NCBI taxonomy): domain Bacteria; kingdom Bacillati; phylum Actinomycetota; class Actinomycetes; order Micrococcales; family Micrococcaceae; genus Arthrobacter; species Arthrobacter sp. TMN-49. The sequence continues at coordinate 145,935 of NZ_JBTNDH010000003.1, forward strand.
GGCACAGAGCTGGCGGCCGGCGACTTTGTGCGCTGGACCAAGCAAGTCATCGACCTGTTGGGGCAGCTGGCCCAAGTCCCGGCCGTGCCTGCCGGCTTTGCACCAGTGTGCCGAACCGCTATTGAGATGCTGCGGCGCGGAGTTGTCACCTACACGGCCGTGGTGGACTGAGCCCCACACCGCGACGGCCCGGTGCCGGGCCATTTAGATTTTTGAACACTTTGTTGAAAGGACTGCTTTTCTCATGTCATTGACCTTGTACAGGAATGGTTCTGTGTATAGCGCAGCCGATCCTCTCGCCACAGCCATGCTGGTGGACGGGGACGTAGTGGCGTGGGTTGGCTCCGAACATGCTGCCACGTCGCTGTTGGATTCGCGGATGCTGGAGGTGGATCTGGCCGGGGCCCTGGTGGCGCCCGGATTTGTGGATTCCCATGTTCACGTCACCGAAACCGGGGTGGCCCTGGATTCTGTCGATCTGGCGGGGGCCACATCGGTAGCTGACCTCTTGGACCGGGTTGCCGCCGCGGCCGCAACTACTGGAGGACTCGTCCTGGGGTATGGCTGGGATAGCACCGGATGGCCGGCAAACCGGCCGCCCACCGCCGCCGAACTGGATAGGGCCACCGGAGGCCGTGAAGTGTATCTGGCCCGGGTGGACGTGCACTCCGGTGTGGTCTCCTCCGCCTTGGCGCAGCGTTGCGGGCTTAGTGCCTTGGCTGGTTGGGACGGGGAGGGGCTGGTCAGCGGCGCCGCCCACGCGAAGGCCCGGGATGCCGCGCGTGACTTGAGCCCCGAACAACGCCAAGCGGCTCAGCAGCGGGCCCTACGCCACGCGGGCGCCAACGGATATGTTGCCCTGGCTGAAATGAGCGCGCCCCATGTGGGCTCCATTGAAGACCTGACGGCGCTCTTGGCTTTGAGTGCCGCCGACGCCACCGAGGCGTTGCCGCAAATACTGCCGTACTGGGGAGAATTGGTCTCCAGCGTGGAGCAGGCGCGTGAGCTGTTGGCACTCCTGGGTCCGACTGTGCTGGGTTTGGCGGGGGACATCAACATTGACGGCTCCTTGGGCTCCCGCTCGGCGCTCCTGCGACTTCCCTATGCCGATGCGCCCGACTCCTCCGGCGCTGCACAGCTGAGCGTTGCACAAGTTGCCGACCACTTGACAGCCACCTCTGAGCTGGGCCTCACCGGTGGCTTCCACGTCATCGGAGACGGGGCGATGGACATTGCTCTCGAAGGACTCGCCCTTGCTGCTGAGCGCGTAGGCATCGAGAAGGTCAGGGCCGCCGGCCACCGGTTTGAACACGCCGAGATGGTTGATGGTCCGGCCATGGCGGCTCTGGCCAAACACGCCGTCACGGTTTCCCTCCAGCCGGGCTTTGAAGCCCTGTGGGGTGGCTCGGCTGGCATGTATGCCGAACGTCTGGGCGCCCAGAGGGCGAGCGAGCTCAACCCACTGGCACGCTTCTATGAGGCTGGGGTTCCGCTCTGCTTCGGATCGGACGCACCCGTGACACCCTTGAACCCGTGGGCCAGCGTCCGGGCGGCGCTGAACCATCACGAGCCTGCGTCACGGATTTCGGCACGGGCAGCCTTTATTGGCCACACGCGGGCTGGTTGGCGTGCGGCGAAGTCCGAGAACCCGTTCCTTGGCCAGTTGGTTCCGGGTGCCCCGGCCAGCTTCGCCATCTGGGACGTGGAGGCACTCATGGTTCAGGTGGCCGATGACAGGGTGCAGTCCTGGTCCACCGATCCGCGGGCCCGCACGCCGTTGCTGCCAGCCCTGGATACCGAGAATGACCCGCGCTGCCTTCAAACCGTGCATCTGGGCCGTGAACTGTATGCCAGCGAGGACTTCAGCACCACCAGCATCAGGCCGTAGCATTGTGAGATTTCTTTAGCTACCGCCCGGCAATTACCTCTCGGTAATATGCGCCCTGACCTGCGCGGACGCCTATCTGTGCAGGTCAGGAACATGTTGACACACAGGTCGTGGGCAATTAGTTTTAGGGGAGCGGAGAACCTCCTCTGGGAGAATTCCGGTCGGTGTGAAGCTCAGCTTCGCCGACGCTAGGGAGATAGGTCCACGCGCCACTAGAAAACAACTAAGAACCGTGCAGTGTGCGCGGGACTTAATTGGTCCGAAGGCGCGTGGACTTATCTTTTCCCTAGCCACCTCGCCTATAATGGTGATTTGGCGCTAAATGCCCGCCGCTGTGTCGACAAAGCCACGAGCTGGCACCAGCGGTCGCAGACCAGAGCCCTCCACTTTCTCCATTCACCACGGAAAGGCACCAATTGTTGCGTGTCCTGACGATCATTCCCACTTACAACGAGATCGAGTCGCTGCCTAAAACGCTTACTCGCCTGCGTGAAGCTGTCCCTCACTCGGATGTGCTGATCGCTGATGACAACAGTCCCGACGGGACAGGCCAATGGGCTGACGAGTTTGCGGCCAACGATCCTGCGGTGCATGTCCTGCACCGTCCGGGCAAGGAAGGCCTCGGAGCTGCCTACCTGGCCGGCTTCACGTGGGGTCTCGACGCCGGCTACGACGTCCTGGTCGAAATGGATGCCGATGGGTCCCACCAGCCCGAACAGCTGCCCCTGCTGCTAGAAGCCATAGACCAAGGCGCTGACCTTGTGCTGGGCTCGCGCTGGGTTCCGGGCGGCAAAGTGGTCAACTGGCCGCTGCACCGCAAGCTGATCTCCACCTGCGGCAGCCTGTACTCACGCGTTATTCTGGGCATCTCGATCCGCGACGTGACAGGCGGCTACCGGGCGTTCCGACGCAGCACGCTGGAAGCACTGGACTTCGACTCCGTTGAGTCCGTCGGCTATGGCTTCCAGGTGGATATGCTCTGGCGCGTGTGCCAGAAGGGCATGAAAGTGGTGGAAGTTCCCATCACGTTTGTGGAGCGCGAATTCGGTGCCTCCAAGATGAGCGGCAACATTGTCCAAGAAGCCATGATCAACGTCACCAAGTGGGGCCTGACTGCCCGCTGGAACAAGCTGACACGGCGCAACAAGTAGATTTCCCTGCCGCTCCCGCGGCGCCAGGGGCGCGGACCGCGGGACATGCAAAAAGGTGGGCCGCCCGATGATCGGGCGGCCCACCTTTTTGTACTAAGCGTCTAGCTAGTGAAACAGCTTAGACTTTCTCGCCACGCTTTTCGCGCAGGATGGTCAAGCGGTCAGCCAAGATGGTTTCCAGCTCGGGCAAGGTGCGGCGTTCCAGGAGCATGTCCCAGTGGGTACGCACGGGCTTGTCGTTGGAGGTGTCAGGAGCCTCACCGTTGACCAGGAGGGCTTCCTTGCCGGTCTTTGACATCCAGGTTGCCGGGATTTCAGCTTCCGAGGAGAAGGTAACGAATACCTGCTCTCCGTCGGCGCAACGGTACTCCACGCTCTGGCGAGGAGCCGGCTCAACACCGGATTCTGTCTCCATGCTCTGTGCGCCTAGGCGCATGCCACGCAGGCTACGATCGCTCATGACTTCTCCCTAAATTTGTTAACGTCTATTGATTCAACGCGGCACTGCGCACAGTTGTTCCTGAGTTGCAGTGATCGTTGAATAGCGGCCGGGCAAAAAGCCACGCGGCCAAACACTCATTATACGTGCTTGGCCGCGCCCATGATGCAGTTGGCGGTGCTGGTGTGACGCGAGCTACTGTGCGGCACCTTCTGAAGGTTCGACGGCGTCGTCCGAGTCGGGTGCCGTGGTCCCCAAAACGTTGCCGATACCCTTCAACGCTTCGCCTACCTCGCTGGGAATGATCCACAACTTGTTCGACGTTCCCGAGGCGATCTTGGGCAGCGTCTGCAGGTACTGGTAGGCCAGCAGCTTCTGGGTGGGGTTGCCCTTGTGGATGGCGCTGAAGACCTTCTGGATGGCCTGTGATTCACCATCGGCACGCAGGATGGCTGCCTTGGCATCACCCTCAGCCTTCAAAATGGATGACTGACGCTCACCTTCAGCCGTCAAAATGGCTGACTGTTTGGTGCCTTCGGCGGTCAGAATGGCTGCACGGCGGTCACGCTCTGCACGCATCTGCTTTTCCATGGAATCCTGGATGGACAGGGGCGGGTCAATGGCCTTGAGCTCGACTCGGCTGACACGGATGCCCCAGCGACCGGTGGCCTCATCGAGCACGCCACGGAGCTGGCCGTTGATCTGGTCACGGGAGGTCAATGCCTCTTCGAGGTTCAAACCACCCACGACGTTACGCAGGGTAGTTGTTGTCAACTGCTCAACGGCTTGGATGTAGTTGGCAATCTCATACGTGGCTGCGCGGGGATCTGTCACCTGGAAGTACACGACAGTGTCAATGGAAACAACCAGGTTGTCCTCGGTGATGACTGGCTGCGGCGGGAAGGAAACAACCTGCTCACGCAAATCAAGCAGCGGCAGCAAACGGTCCACGAACGGTATAAGGACCGTCAAGCCCGGGTTGAGCGTGCGCTGGTACTTACCCAGCCGCTCCACGACACCGGCACGGGCCTGCGGAATGATGCGCACCGAACGCACAAGGACAATCACTACGAATACTAGTAGGACAAAAATTACAAATAGCCACACGAGTGTGCCAGCGTCTCCCATGAAATCCCCTCTTTTCTGTGTAAAAAATCTGCGTACTCAACCGGTCACGGGGCGCAAGGTCAAGCCCAGTCGCACCGTGGCGGTACTTAGGCTGTTGTGGTGGCCGGTCCGGCTGACTTGTGCGCGGAGGGGTAGGAGATGATGGCTGTGGCGCCATCGATGGAGGCAACTTCCACGGTGGCTCCTACCGGTATGTCCACGCCGCCGTTGATCCGTGCGGTCCAAATGTCTCCACCGATCTTCACAAGACCTCCACTGGTGCTGACGGCTTCTATGACCACTGCCTTGTGGCCAATCAACCTGTCAACATTGGAGAGCTGATCTGCCGGTCCGCGGCGGAGATGGCTCAAGGCCAAGGGCCTGATCAGAACCGTCGTGGCCAAGGCAACAACGCAGAAAATCACAATCTGCAACCACAACTCGGCATTGAACAAGAACGCCACAAGAGCAGCCAATGCTCCCACTGACATCAGGATGAAGTACAGGTTCAGCGTTAGCATCTCGGCAACAGCTAGGAGCAAGAAGACTGAGAGCCAGATGATCCAGCCAAAGTCATTAATCCATTCAAGCATTTCGTCCCCCTTAGAGACTGATGTGTACCTACGACACTACTACGTTGGGCTGAGAATTTCCGGCTAAATTACTGCCTGCAAGGGCATTCTTAAGGGGTCCGAGCCAACATGGTGACCGAGGCGGCTCAGAATCTGCACACCGTCCCGCAATTGCTCATCGCCATAGCAGAATGGCAGGCGCAGGTATCTCTCAAAAGCGCCGTCAACACCAAACCGGGGCCCCGGGACTAGCCCCAAACCCTCGGCGCGGGCAGCTAGGGCCAGCGCCGAGCTGGAAATGGTTTCGGTATTGATCCACAGCGATAATCCGCCGTCGGGAACCTCAACCTTCCACTGCGGGAGGTGCTGGGCCAACAGTGAAACTAGTGTGTCCCTGCCACGGCGCAGATCCCGGCTGCGGCTTGCCATCATCGACGGCAAGTCACGGAGCAAGGTGCTGGCAACAAGCTGCTCAACCAGTGGTGTGCCCAGATCCATGGCGGGCCGGTTGCGCAACAGCTGGGCCATGATCTCCCGTGAGCCACGGATCCAGCCCACCCGCAAGCCACCCCAAGCAATCTTCCCCAACGATCCAAGTGTCAGCACGCTGGGGGAGAAGGCGGCCAAGGGTGGCATGGGGCCGCGGTCAATATCCAACAGGGCAGTGGTTTCATCCACCACCAGGACAGTGCCTTCGCGTGCCGCCGCGGCAGCCAAGTATTCACGTTCCTGGATGGACATGCTCATGCCTGTGGGATTGTGAAAGTCCGGCATCAAGAAGGCAAGACTGGGGGCTGCGCGGCGTATTTGCAACAGCGCCTGGCCCAGATCCCAGCCGCCATCCTGGCGCACGGGAAAGGCAAGGATGCGTGCCCCCAGGGAGGTGAAAGTGTCCAGGGCGTGCGGATAAGTGGGTTGCTCCACCATGATCCGTTCACCGGGGGAGTACAGAGTTCTTGTCACCAGGTTCAGGGCGTGTTGGGCGCCGATGGTCACCATTATTTGATCCGCCGAGGTGGGCAGCCCCCTGTCTCGATAGTGCTGGGCGATGGCCTCGCGAAGATCCGGCATTCCCACCATGTCGAATCCGTCGTGGGAAAGATAGTTCGGCAGTTCGGCAACGGCGGCCGCATAGGCTGCTTGAATCCCGGGATAGGCCGGCGCTGTGGCCTTGCTGAAGTCCAAGGGCAGGCCATTGTGCAGCCCATGCTCGCCGCGTTCACGGCCGGGGAGGCGCAAGGTGCTCCCGGAGCCCCGGACGCTCTCGAGGAAACCGTCGTCACGCAATTTGGAGTATGCGGCGGCCACAGTGGTACGGCTCAGAGCCAAGGCCTGGCTCAGCTCGCGTTCGGCGGGCAGTTTCGCGCCGCTAGAGAGTCTGCCATCCATCAACAGGACCCGAATGCGCTCGGCTAGTGCCCTGTAGGCGGGGGCGTTGCTGCGCCACTCGCCCAGTTCGCGGGCTAGCCGCCTGCCGGTGACAAAAGAGTTCATGAAGCCACATTAGTGCAATTGGCCCTGTTGTGTAAGTCCAGTTTGGCTAAGCTTGGTTCATGCACACGTTTCTTACCACCGTCTCTCTTCCCATCCGCCTGATCCGGCTCTTCCTTGGCCTGGCCCTTTACGGGGTGTCCATCGCCCTGATGATCCGCGGAAACATTGGCGCTTCGCCGTGGGATGTCTTTGCCCAGGGGGTGTCCCGAACCACCGGTCTCTCCTTTGGCCTGTGGACCATCTTGATTAGTGGCGGGGTGCTGTTGTTGTGGATTCCGCTCAAGCAGCGGCCAGGATTTGGCACCATTGCTAACGCCTTGCTGGTGGGAGTGTTCGCCGATCTGGGATTGGCCCTTATCCCCGAGGCCAATCACCTGGCCCTGCAGATCTCATCCTTTGCGGCTGGCCTGTTCATGCTGGCCTTCGCCACGGCGCTGTACATTGGCGCCGGGCTGGGGCCGGGTCCGCGTGACGGACTCATGACGGGACTGGTCCGCGTCACGGGGCGGCCCGTATGGCTTGTTCGTACAGGCATTGAGCTGAGCGTGGTGGTGCTGGGCTTCTTCCTTGGCGGTGTGGTGGGCGCCGGAACTGCCGCGTTTGCCCTGGGGGTGGGGCCCCTCACACAGCTGACCTTGCGGTGGCTGCACGTGGACCTGCACGGGAAGAAGTCCACATCACAGCTGGTGGATCTCAGCGTGCCGGAAAAGCTCCAGGCTGCCGAGCAGAACTAGCTCCGGCCGATAGTGGCGAATACCGAGATCCGGAATGCCGCCGTCGCATCCGTCACGGACGGAAGCTGGGCCAGCTGGGCGCCCAGCGTCACGGGATCAAGATGGTGCCCGGCCGGACCCATGAGCGCCACATTGCCAATATCGGCCGGGCTCAGTGCCAGCGGGCACTGCACTTCCTGGCTGCTGACCAGGGAGAAATGGCTCGACAGGGAGTGGCCCAGGGCCGCTTCCTTGTCGTCCTGAATGGCCAGAAGTCCGGCAACCTTGGCGATTTCCGCCAGATGCCCCGGCAGGGGAGTGACAACTATGAGCGAGCCCCCGGGCTTGAGGATCCTGGCAAATTCACTCGCGTTGCGCGGGGCGAAGATGACAAGGACGACGTCGGCCGTGTTGGCTCCCAGCGGCAGGGCCCGCCACAGGTCCCACACAATGTTCACCGCCTGCGGGTTCCTTCTGGCGGCCCGGCGAAGGGCGAATTTGGAAATGTCCAGACCCACTGCGTCCAGACTGCGAGCGCCGCTGTCTCCCAGAGCCGGGGTTTCGGCACCGGTGCCGGCGGGTACCGCGGCCAAGGTGGCCAGTATTTGTTGGAGGTAGTAGCCAGTTCCCGTGCCCGCATCCACCAAGAGGGCACCGTGCGTTGCTGGCGGGAGAGCCGCGTCCACTTGACGGGCGAGCGCGCTACTGAGGTCTTGGTAGTGGCCCGCGTCCAAGAACGCGTCACGGGCCTGGACCATGGCGGCGGTGTCGGGCAAGAATTTGGTGCCCTGCCCTGTGAGCAGGTTGAGGTAACCCTGGCGGGCTATGTCAAAGCTGTGGCCCTCGACGCACACAATGCTGTTGGCGTCAGCTTGTGGTGCAACGAACGCTAGGCCGCAATGAGGGCACAACAAGGCTTCAACAACTGAGGGTTCCATGCAACCATCTTAGGTTCAGCGGCTGCATTGAGTGGACACCGAATCGACAGAAGCAAGCCCCTAGAAGTTGAGTGCCGCTTGGGCAGCCGCTATGTCCGGGTTGGCCCAGTGTTCGCCGTATTGTTCGTTGCTAGCCAGCGAGCGCGTGCGTGCCTTGTCTATATAGAGGGTCCCGGCAAGGTGGTCGGTCTCGTGTTGGACAATCCGGGCTTGCCACCCCGTGAACTGGCGGGTGTGGGCCCGGCCGTGCTCGTCCTGATAGGACAAGGCCACGGTGGCGTGGCGGTCCACAACAGCCTGCCACCCCGACATGGACAAGCAACCCTCATAGTGGGAGGCCATCTCGGTGCCAACAGCCGTGTAGTGCGGGTTGAGGATGGTGAACAGTTCCAGTGATTCACGGTTGCGGGCTGCGGCATTCTCGGCCGGGATCTCATACTTGTCCTCAAGGACGGCGAGTTGCAGCGGGATGCCAAGCTGCGGCGCGGCCAGGCCAACGCCCGGAGCCGCCCGCATGGTTGCTGTCATGAGCTCGATGAGGCTGCTTAACTGTTTATCGTCGAGTTGTCCGGTGAAGGGGCGCGCCTGTGACCGAAGCACGGGATGGCCGCCCTGCACTATGGCGGGAAGTTCCCCGGCGTCGAGGAGGGTGGCCACAACTTGCTGGAGGTAGGCGTCGTCGAACATGATCTTGCCGGGACTGTGGTTAAGCATGCTGCTCCTCAAGGTGCCAGGAGCCTGCGGCATTCGGGCTAGCTTTCACGACAAACTTCATGCGTTTACCCCTCCGGGAGAATGTGTTGTGTCCTATTGTGCCAAGCATTGAGTGCGCGGTGTTCATGTCAGCGGTTGTGGGTGTGGGCGCAGAGCCGGGATTCATGGCATGTTCGCAGGGCTGTAAACGATGCGGGGACCGCCAACAGTGCACAATGGTTCCATGAAGAACATCACCACAGAGCGACTGACGCTGCGAGCCTGGCAAGAAACCGATGTTGATTTTGTCTACGACTTGTACTCGCGCTGGGTGGTGCAACGCTTTATTGGTGCGGAGCCCGCGGTCATGGTGAGCCGGACCGAGGCCGAGGAAAGAGTTGCCCGCTTCCAAAGCATTGACCATCCTGTCCATGGCATTTGGGCTGTTACCCGCTCCAGCGATGGGCTCGCCGTGGGGACGTTGCTGCTCAAGCCCATTCCCGCCTCCGGTGAGGAGCCGTTGAAACCTTCCGACGACGTCGAAATTGGCTGGCATTTTCATCCTGACCATTGGGGCAATGGCTACGCAACCGAGGCCGCCGCGGCTGTTCTTGACCATGCCTTCAGCAACGGCCTGAGCCAGGTGGTTGCTGTGACCAACCCCGCCAATGAGGCCTCCCAAAGAGTGTGCCTCCGCATTGGCATGGCTCATCAGGGACTAACAGATTCGTACTACAACGCCGCCTGTGAGCTGTTCACCCTGGCGAGCCCCCACTCCTAGGAACACCGCCATGAGCGCCGCCGCACTGCGGTGCCCACCCGCAGGCCCGGGCTTGCAGCCACCCTCGCTTCTCGAAAAGAGTCGACATGAGTACTGACAATATTTCAGACACGCAGTCCTCCCGGTTGCACGCCGCGGACACCCACGACCTGATCCGGGTGCAGGGTGCGCGGGTGAACAACCTCAAGGACATCAGTGTTGAGATCCCCAAACGTCGCCTGACGGTGTTCACGGGTGTCTCCGGCTCTGGCAAGAGTTCACTGGTCTTTGGCACCATTGCTGCGGAGTCCCAGCGCATGATCAATGAGACTTACAGCGCGTTTGTGCAGGGCTTCATGCCAACGCTGGCGCGCCCTGATGTGGACGTGCTGGAGGGGTTGACCACGGCGATCCTGGTCGACCAGGAACGCATCGGCGCCAACCCGCGCTCCACCGTGGGCACTGTCACTGATGCCAACGCCATGCTTCGCATTGTGTTTAGTCGCGTGGCGCAGCCACACATCGGATCCCCGCAGGCCTACTCCTTCAATGTGGCCTCCGTCAGTGGCGCAGGTGCCGTCGCCATGGAGCGTGCGGGGCAAACTGTGAAGGAGCGGCGTAGCTTCTCCATCACCGGTGGCATGTGCCCGCGTTGCGAAGGCATGGGCAAGGTCACCGACTTCAACCTGACCGCGCTATATGACGCTGACAAGTCGCTTGCCGAGGGGGCGCTGACCATCCCCGGCTACAGCATGGATGGGTGGTACGGGCGGATTTTCGCCGGGACCGGCTTCTTTAACATGGACAAGAAGCTTGGCAAGTTCACCAAGAAGGAACTCCATGACCTGCTCTACAAGGAGCCCACCAAGGTCAAAGTTGAGGGCATCAACCTGACCTACGAGGGCGTCATTTCGAAGATGCAGAAATCGTTCCTCGCCAAGGACGTTGACTCGCTCCAGCCACACGTCCGGGCCTTTGTGGAGCGGGCCGTTGTGTTCACCATCTGCCCCGACTGCAAGGGCACCCGCCTGAGTGAGGCGACCCGGTCCTCAAAGATTGTTGGCATTAGCATCGCCGACGCGTGCGCCATGCAGATCAGTGACCTAGCCGCGTGGGTGCGAGGCCTGGATGAGCCGTCCGTGGCGCCGTTGCTGTCGGCGCTGGGGGACACTCTTGACTCTTTTGTGGAGATCGGGCTGGGCTACCTCAGCCTGGAGCGCCCCTCCGGCACACTCTCAGGGGGTGAGGCGCAGCGCACCAAGATGATCCGCCATCTGGGATCTTCCCTGACGGACATCACCTACGTCTTCGACGAGCCAACTATTGGCCTGCACCCCCACGATATTGCGCGCATGAACCAGCTGCTGCTGCAATTGCGCGACAAGGGCAACACGGTGCTGGTGGTGGAGCACAAGCCAGAAGCCATAGCCATCGCCGACCACGTGATAGATCTGGGGCCGCGGGCTGGCACTCAGGGTGGGGAAGTGGTCTTCGAGGGTTCCGTGGAAGGGTTGCGCGCCAGCGGCACAGTCACGGGGCAGCACCTGGATGACCGCGTCTCGCTCAAGGGCCAATTTCGCACAAGTAAGGTCGCTCTTGAGGTGCGCGGTGCCACGGCCAACAACCTTAAAGACGTTGACGTCAACATCCCGCTGGGCGTCCTGACGGTTATCACGGGCGTGGCCGGCTCGGGCAAGAGCTCCCTGATTCACGGCTCCGTGTCCGGGCGAGAAGGTGTAGTGAGCGTTGACCAGGGTGCCATCCGTGGATCGCGCCGCAGCAACCCGGCCACTTACACAGGGCTACTGGAACCCATTCGCAAGGCCTTCGCCAAGGTCAACGGTGTGAAAGCTGCACTATTCAGCGCCAATTCCGAGGGTGCCTGCCCCACCTGCAACGGTGCCGGGGTCATCTACACCGATCTGGGCATGATGGCCGGCGTGTCCACAGTGTGTGAGGAGTGCGACGGCAAGCGTTTCCAGGCCGCCGTGCTCGACTACCACCTGGGTGGACGCAATATCAGCGAGGTTTTGGCTATGTCCGTTACCCAGGCCGCGGAGTTCTTTAGCGACGGTGAGGCGAAGCTTCCTGCCGCGCACAAGATCCTGGCCCGGCTGTCCGACGTCGGACTTGGTTATCTGAGCCTTGGCCAACCACTGACAACCCTCTCGGGTGGCGAGCGTCAGCGCATCAAACTGGCCACGCACCTGGGGGAGAAGGGCGGCGTCTACATCCTCGACGAGCCCACCACGGGGCTGCACCTGGCCGACGTCGAACGGCTCCTCGGGTTGCTGGACAGGCTCGTGGAATCGGGAAAGTCAGTCATTGTGATTGAGCATCATCAGGCGGTCATGGCCCATGCGGACTGGATCATCGACATTGGTCCTGGGGCGGGCCACGACGGCGGCAACATCGTCTTTGAGGGCACGCCGGCTGAGCTGGTGGCAGGCCGTTCCACACTCACGGGCGAGCACCTTGCGGCGTATGTTGGAGCCTAAGGACATGTTAGAACATTTGTTCTAAGTGGCCTGTGAGGTCGCCGGGGGAGTGGCCGATGGTTGACGGCATCGCGTCGTGGCGCCGGTCTGGGTCATTTGTTGACGCGGCTGACGTGTGTGACGTGGGAGCACATTTCGCGGCAGGTGGATTTGCGGGTTCAGCCGTCCGGGATTCTGCATGGCTCGCTGCGTTGATCCGGGATTGAGCTAGGGAGCAAGCCTAGCGAAGCGTAGGGCACGGAAGTCGCAAGAATGGGGCGTTGTGGTCTGGATGGCCAGGTCGTTTCTCTGACCTTTGCGTAAGGCAAGCCGCTTACGTTTACCTGACGTTTTGGCGGAGCGAGTCCTCTAAGTGTCCCTGCTCCTATATCGCCGATAATCTACATTATGTCAAGTAAAGCTAAATGGGCCTCTCCCAAGAGTCCTTGGGTACTATCCCTTTGGTTGAGCCATTGTCAGCTAAATCAAGACGTAGGGCTAGGTGTGGTCACAACAGTTGATGCGCAGGCCTAGTATGTCTCGGTTGCATGTTTACCGTGGATCGAGGGCATGTACCGTTGGACAATGACACGCAACTTTGACCTGCGTCGCGCTCAACCCGCGGACGCGCCAGCCATGGCGAGAGTTCATGTGGACACGTGGCGTGAAACCTACCGGGGATTGATGAGCGACGCTGTTCTGGATGATCCCGTGTTGCTGAGCTGGCGCGAGAGGTTCTGGGCAGCGGCCCTGGTCGATCCAAAATACGACAAGAACAACATCGCCGTCGCTTCATCCGACGGAACGATCATCGGCATTGCAATGTCTGGCTCCTCGCTTGACGACGCCGCCGAGCCGCAGCAGCTACACGTACTTTACGCATATGCCGCCTTTCATGGTTCGGGGGTGGGCACGGCGCTTCTCAATGAAGTCATCGCTCCGACCGCGCACGCTGCACTGTGGGTCGCAGACCCCAACCCGCGCGCACAAGCCTTCTACCGAAAAAATGGCTTTGTTAGCGATGGAGCGGTTAAAATCGAAGATGGGGTGAAAGAGGTTCGAATGGTTCGAGCGGCCTAAATTAGGAGACGTTCTTTAAAGGATTCTTGATCAGAACAACACCACAACACCACACTTCGATAGATCCGTCCTGCAGAGCTTTCCCATAAATCAAAGAGAAACTTGGGCCAGTTACCAGGCGTCCCATTTCCAAGGATCTGGGTCACTCCCCGATGAGACACGGCCGTGGAGGTCGTCAGTATTGCAGTTCTTTTGGGATCAGGCTTCTGCCAGTGGTGGTGAGCTTGAACAAGATGTACATAGGTGTCTCACGCGGGTCGAGGGGTGTCGGAGTAAACCCCTGACGGATTTTTAACTCTAGCTCATGGCCGCGTTCCGCCCATATGAGGTACCCGTTGCCGTTGTGATAATTTGCCGGTTCTATCAAGCCGTCAGTGCAATATCTGACTACCCAATGAATTGAGTCTTCACGCGGTGGCTGTGAACCGTCTTCTCGAATAAGCTGTTCGACCTCCCCGAATAGAATCCAATCCATCCAGCCCCTGGAGAGAATTTGAGTGTCCAACTCTGAAATATGCAACCTAGCCCCCATCGAATGCGGTCAATTTGAAGTACGGTCCTACCCGCCTTAGGCATGCCCTACGGACCCTTGCATAGACGTGTTCCACTTCCAAGGGACTGGGACGCCGCCGGAAGTGCTCCCCCGCAGAATCATCTCGGCTAGGGCGCTATACCCTTCGCCGACTGAAAACTGGAAAGAAAAACACGCGCCCGCACGTACGACACAGGCACCGCAAACCCGTGGCATCAGAAAGCCGAGGAGATATGAACCCTCTTTACCTGCTGCCCCTTTGTGCCGGCATCTTCTGGTTGCTGCATGCCTCCTTGCATCTTCTCGGCCGCAAAGAGGCAAGGTAGACCGCTTGGCTGCTACTGGCAGCCCTCCCCGTCATTGCCAGCGCCTTCTCCTGTCGGGAATGGCTGCTGAGCAACCTGCCCCTTCCACATGGACAATAGGGATGGTGGGCGACGAGTACCTACGGGCGTTGTTTTTTGTGGAGTTCATCATCCAGTGAGCCATTGCGGGCTTCGCCGAGACTATTCTCGCCCTCTTCTCATCGCTGCGCGACAAGTCCAAAAGCAATGAAACCGGAGGCCTCGACCGTCGGTGACGTTGTCAATGACACTCCCAGACAGGTTCAGCTTGGGCAAGTGAAACTCATTGGGAAGCGCTTCTCAGGAGGTACCGTAGGATGACCAAATGACCGTTCTACGTTGGCGCCACTCGGTAAGAGCTCTCATCCTCACTCCCCAACTCGAACTTCTTCTCGGCCGTCACGAGGTCATCGATGGTTTTGTCTGGGCTGCTCCCGGCGGCGGGATTGAACCAGGTGAGACGCCGCATGAGGCGCTACAACGTGAGCTTGTAGAAGAAATTGGGCTCGAGCTACGTTTCACAGAGCCACCACTCGTTTGGCACCAAGAAATCGTCGACAATTCGATATGTCCTCAGTACGACGGTGTAGTCAATGACTATTTCCTCGTCAAGGTAGACCGGTTCGTACCCCAAGGGCGCTGGACCTCGGAGACCCTCCTCAAGGAAGGCCTAAATGAGTTTGTCTGGTGGTCGTTGGACACAATGCGGAAGGCAAGTCCATCCCAGGTATTTTCGCCACGGAACCTTGTAGAGTTGTTTCCCTCAATCGGGCACGGTTCCAATTCTCTGAATCCCGTGTTGCTGTCGACGTAGTCTGTACCGCTCAAAGTTCACTTTCCGGGCGGATATCGTATGGCATCCTGAAGTTCAGGTTTCCTAGACCGACGTGCGATCCCAGCAACGCTCAAAGCAGATTGTGGCGACACAAGAATGGCCGCCTGTAGATCCGGCGACGGAGCCTCTCCGGGTCATGAATGTTGGTCTCGTTTACTGAAATAGCGCTGGGATGTAGGCCAGAGAAGTGACCAGGGCCAGGGCTGCAATAGCGTACCCGATGCATAGGGCAGTGATTGCCAGCCAACGGCCCTGTTCTCCGTTCAGTTTGATCTGGTTCAGTGAGACATGGCCGGCTCCCACGGCAAAAACGGCCAGTACGCTTACTCCGAGCAGCCAAAGACCAGAGAAAGCGATGGCAGCCAACACTATGGCGGCTACCGCCAGTTTGTTGATCCGGCCGGCTCTCGTGATCGTTGGTGATGTAGACATACTCATCTGGTTCCCCTAACCATTGTCGTTAACGAACGAGTCTAGCGGGGCATCCACTGCCGGGGAACGAAAGTCCATGTTTCCAATACCTGACCATGCGTCGAGCTGACATGACCTTCTTCTAGCAGACCGTCCCATTCGGCTTACGGCACACCACCAGTTGACGATCATAGGGGTCTTGCCCTTCGGTATCCACCCGTCAAAGCATTCTTCGGTTTGAGCTAACTAAAGTAAAGCGTCCTGGACGAATATGGCGTCAGGTAGGTGACTCAACCCCTGGATTCAGAGGTCGCGGCCTTCACTTTGGATGAGACGGGATACCCTGTCGCGTCTAGCGCTGGCCAATCTCACGACACATGACGATTTCGCTCCGGGCTTCGAAGTTCCAGTCCACGGCCCACCTGTCGGACTGCCTCGGCGCGAACTTGTTGCCACGGCTACCGATGGGCAGTTGAGCGATGCCCAACAGGGCGCCGCGGAGGGTGCGCGATTCAATGCACTAGGCTCAGGTCATGGCCAAGATATTTGATTCCATTGACGAGAACCTAAAGGCATGGATCGAGGAGCAGCCCATGTGGTTCGTCGCAACAGCGCCCCTCGGAGCAGACGGGCATGTGAACATGTCACCCCGCGGCCACGACTCTTTTTCAGTCTTGGACTCCCGCCGAGTCGCCTGGGTCGACTACACCGGCAGCGGCGTCGAGACTATCGCACACATCCGAGAAAACGGCCGCGTGTGCCTCATGTTCAATTCGTTCGACAGCCGGCCGCGTATCGTTCGGCTACACGGCCGCGGCTCGGTATTTCTTCCGGGAGAGGCAGCATTCGAAGAAGTGGTGGCACTCCACCCGGACCACCCGAGCACCAGAGCTGTCATTGTCATAGACGTGACCCGAGTCAGCGATTCGTGCGGCTGGGGTGTTCCCGTCATGGAAATGACCGGAGAGCGTGACCTGCTCCGCCTGCAGGCAGAGAAGAAGGGCGTGGACGGCATGTCCGGCTACCGTGCCGAGCGGAACGCGCGGAGCATTGACGGACTGCCTGGACTCCCCCTCGCGGAGTAGCCGCAGGGTATCGGCTTCGACAGACTTACGAGGTCTCGAGGTTGTTCCACCGTGGCCAACTCCTCAAAGTACGACGCCGGGACCAGAAGTCGTGGCTCCACGGCCTCGCCACCTGGACAGAAGTCGAACCGACAATCCGTCTGCTGGCCATGCCCCAACGACTCAAACACCGCCCGGACGCCTTGGACAGATTGTTGACTCAATCAAGGAAGAAACGACTCTTATTGTTGAGTCTAGGTTCTGCCCATGCTCATTTCACGGCCTGAGGTATTCCCGCGGTATCCAGGGCTGGGACGGATCCGGGAGCAGTGCCGTGAGCTGGTCCCGGTCCACGGGCTTCTCAGACAGAACATGCAATAGGGAGTCAGCGTGCATTTCGCGGTGACAAGACAGGTATGGGGAGACGGCGGCGATGAGGTCTGGCCCGAACCAGATCCAGGCTTGAGGGTAGGGAACCAGCCCCTTCCACTCGCCGCCCGAGGTGGGCCATATCTCCTGCTCCGCGTCCGGCAACCCTTCGTAGGATCGTGTACCCCATTCGTAATTCCGGAGCACCTCGACCGAGGTGTGTGTGATCAACTATCTGTAGGCCATTTCAGCCAAGAATGTGAGCCAAGTTAGTGGCTCGTTTCAGGCCAAAAGAGCGCTAAGAATCAGGCCAGTCATTTCCCCTCCAAATCATGGTTTTGGGGTTGGCCCTCAGATAGAGATCACTCGGTGGTTCGGGGCCTTGTCCAGAGTGTCAGGGACATGAGCCCGCCACCACCCAGATAAGTTCCTTACGGCGCTGCCATTGCGA